>RZYD01000052.1 GCA_009930445.1 Bacteroidia bacterium
CAACATGGTTCTTCTCTTGAATATGCCCGTGATTTCTTTTTTGCTCTGTTCAATGGCAACCCTTCTGCTTATCCTCAGTCGTTTGGGGCTGTTTCAGCAGAATCAAAAACGGATAATATTGGCAATGCTTCGTCATTGAACTCTTTTCGCTGGCTGATGTTTTCCATCAATGCCATGGGCGACCCGGAACTGCCACTTCTTACCGCTAATCCAACTCCATTGGCCGTTAATCATCCGGTATCTCTTTATTATGGGATTGCGCAGGACGTTGCGATTGAAACTGGTGTCGCCAATGCCCGTGTGTGTCTGTCTGATGATAATCCTTCTAACCCGTTGTATGTGTATGCCATAGCCGACAATACAGGGTCTTGTGCAGTAAATGTGACTCCTGCTGCAGGGTATGATGTAACGCTTACCGTAACCGCACCCAATCATTATCCAACAATGGTGAGTATTCCGGTGGTTCCTTCCAACGAACCCTATCTTGTGCTGGAATCCATTACCCCTAATACATCCAGTGGAGATGCTACCCTCGAGGCAGGAGAATCCGTGACAATGGATGTTCAGCTCCGGAACCTCGGTGGCGTTGCCGCAAATAACATAATGCTGCAACTGGAAGCAACGGATCCCGAAGGTTTTTTGTCGCTCACCGATATAACAGAATCGTATTCCGGATCGCTGGCGTCGGGTGAAACGCTGATTCTGTCTTCCGCATTTGCACTCGATATTGCCATGAATGTTACCAATAATTATCCGATTATCCTTTCTACCGGAATCAGTTTTACTGCAAAGCAAACCAACTGGTTTCAGACCAGCTTTTATGTATATTCTGATATTTTCCCTAAATATCTCACGGCGGTTTCGGGGATTCAGCAGGTCGACCTGCAATGGTATGCCCCTTTTGGTGGATGGAAATCGTACTATTCCGGTGGGGGATGGCTTTCTTGCTCTGTTGAGGAGAAGGCCATGAAATTTTCAGCTGCTGATTTTGATTTGGACTATCCGCTGGAAATTGCACAACTGGCCTCACAATTTTATGAAAATACTCCCTGGAACGGAAACAATGCATTTCGTTTTTCTATTTATGATGCCACTACAGAGGCATTGCTTTATCGTACCGACTGGATTAGCGCAAATCCTTCGGGATATACCATGCATTTCATGGATTATCCGATCACGTTGTCGGGTGATTTTTATCTTTCCGTTGAATCTGCGGATTCGGTGGATGGTTTTCCCACGAATGTGGTCTCTGAACCTATGGCACCTGAAAATACACACAGTTATTCGGGCAGTCCGGGGAACTGGACAAAAGCCGGGGTGGAATATTCCCATTATATCTATGTAACAGATGCTGTAAATGGAGGTGACCAAAAGCTCTCTTACGCACCAGATGTTTCTTTTCAACAAACACAAGGAGCCACGGATCTTTTATCCGGGAAAGGGCCTGATTATACCTTTCTGGGGTATAATATCTACCGCGACACCCAAAAGATAAACAGTGCGCCGCTAAATGATAATGAATTTTCTGATGTTTCTTTGGCTGCCGGGTTGTATGCGTATGATGTTACAGCCGTTTATTCCGAAGGCGAATCCTGTCTTTCCAATATGGTATTTGGTGCTGCACTGGATGCCTCCACCGTGTTTTATGACCATTTTGAGGGCACCAACAACTGGAATGGGGATATGGGTTGTAACTGGAGTGTTATTTATGGAACGGGTTATTCCGGTCAACGCAGTCTGACCGACAGTCCGGAGGGAAATTATGAAAATATGACCGATTGCCGTACATGGACTTCTCCTCCGGTGAATATCATGAACGCAAACGCCAATCAGGCATCCGTATCCTTTTTTGCCAAATTTGCCCTGGAGGCTGATTATGATACGTGCTATTTTATGGTTTCGACGGAGTTAAATACTGGAAATGAGGAAGTTTTAGGCTTTTTTACCGGTATTAACACCGATTGGACGGAATACCTTTATGATATTTCTTCTTATATGGGCAATGGTGCAGTTTACTTTATTTTCAGAATGAAAACCGACCCGCTGGTTAACGAGGATGGAATTTATATTGATGATTTCCGTGTGCGTGTTTTTGAGAATGGAAATGCGCCAGCCAACAATATTATGGCATACCGCTACGGCCCTGAAGTGCATTTGACCTGGGCGCCGCCAATGGCAGGTGGGGAAGGCTGGTTTTCGCATTTTCGCTGGAATACGCACTATACCACTGCGGGGGATGAAAAGGCCACCTATATTAACCTGGCTGAATTTGGCAATGCCTATCCCATGAAACTGGAAAAAATCCGTCATAACTTTTATGACCGGTACCAGAACCTCTGGGAAGGCAATACCCGCTATACCTTTCGGGTGTACAAAAAAAACGGGGTGGATCTGATCTTTGAGTCGGAGCAACTGGAGGCGATTGCCTGGGAGAATGAATATACGCTTCCCACACCGTTAATTCTGGATGATGATGTACTTGTTTCGGTAAAGCCTGTGGCCGCAACCGGAGGCCCATGGTCTTTGTTTCAAAACGATCCAACCAATCTTTCCAGAGGTTTTGAAGGGAATTCAAGTGTCGGCTGGTATCAGCGAAATGGCAATTGGTCAACCTCTGTATATTTAACCTATACTTCCCAAAAATCTATTGATCCGGTGTGGGGAAATCCCGGAGTGGCACTAGAGAATCTTGCTGAGTCCCCGATTGAAAGCGGAGCTATGATTCCTGTTCCTGCCGAAGACCTGGCCAATGCTCCGGTATTTAAAGGAAACACCGCGCTGGCAAAAAATGTCTTGGGTTATAATATTTATCGTGATGGATTATTACAGAATACCTCTCCGGTTACTACTACCTGGTATCAGCAATCTTTGCCTTATCAGGGGTATTATACCTACGAAGTAAAGGCCGTTTATCCTGACGGGTTATCTGTTTCCACACTGCCTTTGCCACTGGTGTATGATGAGGTGGTGGTGATGGATCCTCCCATAGCTGCCGCTATTGATGAGGTTACTTTATGGTTTGCTCCTGAATTTTCGTGCCAGGCCGGATTGGGAAACTCGCTGGAGGGCTATCCGGAAGTCAGAATGCATTCCGGGATGGGAATCAATGGAACCACCTGGAATAATGTGATTCCCTGGGAGCAGAATGGGGTGAACGGACAATCCTCACAACTTTTTGCTGCGGGCAATGGTTTATATTCCATTACCTATACGCCGTCGGAGTATTACGGTACGGGATCGGATGTGCCCTCTCAGGATCAACTCTGTATGGTTTTCAATGGCGGTGAGATGGCGGAATTGGATTTTGGAAGCCCCTGGGCAAAGGAAGGTAAGGCAACGGATGATTATGGTAACTGTGTTGACATTTTTATTCCGCTGGAATTCAGGGATACCCTCTTTTTTGACGATTTTGAATCAGGGCTTTCCCATTGGGATGTGACCGGCAACTGGAACCTTACATCGGCCGAGTTTTTCTCTCCCAACCATTGCCTTACCGATTCCCCGGAGACTCTCTATTCTGTGCCTTCAGAATCTTCAGCTACCATGAACACTGGTGTTGATTTATCACAAAAGGCCAATGCGCTGGTTGAATTTAGCCTGATACATTTTTTGTGCCCAGATGATTTGGTTTTTGTAGAAGTTTCAAACGATGATTTTGCAACGATAATGATGTTGGATAGTATAAAGGGATCCGACTGGAAACCCTGGAAAAAAATTCAATATAGCCTGAATAGTATGTTGGGCGCTACCAATCTGAAAGTGCGGTTCCGGTTGGTTACTTCCAATCTGCCGGAAGATGGCGTTTATATCGATAATTTTGTTATTAAAGCATCGGAAGGAAGTTTTATGGTAGCCGAAATCATTCCCCACTCCGGAAATGGGGCATTTGCGTTCTTTGCCAATCAAACAGCCTCCCTCGATGTGATTGTATTTAACGGGGGAGGTATGCCTCTTTCCAATGTGCCTGTTACGCTTACTAAAACTGACCCTGGCAATTATGTTTCCATTACCGATGATAATGGAATTATTGAATCGTTGGGGATTGGTGAAGTTGATACTTTGTTTAATGTGTTTTCACTGGAGGTATCTGTGGGTGCAGAGGATATGTATCCGTTGAGTTTATCGGTGGGTGCTGACCTGCCCGCTAAAGCAATGGAATGGTTCGACTTCGGGTTCTATGTGTTCTCCGATCTGTATCCTTTGAATCTACAAGCTGTTAATTCCGAAGATGAAGTTCATCTTTCCTGGGAAGCACCTTTCAGCGGATGGTATAGCTACCAGAATGGGGGGATATGGGATGTGGATTGGTCTGCCGCCGAACGTGCTACCTTATTTCAGGCCGCTGATTTTAGTTTAACCTATCCGGTCTATTTTACTACCATAGCACACTGGTTTAGTGAATTACCAGATTATCCCTGGAATGGGAATAATACTTTCCGTTATAATGTATACGATTATAATTCAGATACCTTAATTATCCAGTCCGATTGGCTGGTGGCAACGGAAAATAATTATGCCTTTTTGTTCCTTCACGATGCCGTGAAGGTTGACGATGATTTTTATGTAAGTGTTGAGGTACAGAATATGACAGGACCCGCATTCCCTTCCAGTGCGCATAACGAAGGAACAACGTATCCGCAATCCCATTCCAGACTGGGAAGTCCCGGCGCCTGGACGGTTTTTGATAATGAATGGATAACCTACCTTTTTATAAGTGGTGATGGCGGGGTTTCCGGCACCGGTGATGATTTGACCATCGGCTATGAAGCAGGTAACCCGGTTCGTCGGCAGCCTCCCGGGCTAAGTCAGGATGAAGTAAGGTCGGGTGAAGCAAAATCTTCCGTAATCGGCTACAATGTTTATCGCAATGGGACAAAAATTAACACCAACCTGGTTAATGGCTATGCTTTTTCCGATACGGGTCAACCCTACGGAACTTATGCCTATGCAACAACTGCAGTTTATGCCGAAGGGGAGTCCTGTGCTTCTAATGTTGTATCGGGTACATTTCTTGATCCTGACCTGGTCTATTATGAAGATTTTGAGGAAAATAATGAGGAAGATTGGAACTGTGGCTGGGATTTTACAACCGCAGATGCCCATTCTGGTGCCGTTAGCCTTGCCAATGCCCCATGGGGTAATTATGCAGATAATCAGGATTGCTGGGTGAAGGCCGATCCGCCGATTAGCTTGTTGAATGTTAATGCGGAGAGTGCAACACTATCGTTTTGGGCTAAATACGAGTTAGAAGAAAATATAGATACCTGTTATGTTGAATTATCAACGGATTTCTGGAGTGGCCAACGTGATACCATTGGTTATTTTACCGGTTTTAATACTACCTGGCAGGAGTATACCTTTGATGTCTCCGGTTATATTGGGAAATCGTTTGTTTGGATTTTGCACATGAAAACCAATGAATCGGTAAATTATGACGGATTTTATATCGACGATGTCTCATTGAGGCTTTACGGCAATGATTATGCTCCTGCTCGTAATTTTGAAGCGTTTCCTTATAGTGAGGAGGTACACCTGGATTGGGACTGGCCTATGGCTGGCGGAGAGGGTTGGTTCTCTAACTGGCGTTGGACAAACACTACCTATTTTAACCCGCTGGAAAAAGCTTCCTATATCGACATTGCCGAATTTGGTAATGCTTATCCCATGCAGCTGACAAAAATCAGACATCACTTTATGGATTGGGAAGGCAATAACTGGAATGGGGAAAACGAGTTTAAATTCAGGGTTTATGAAAAGGACGGACAGACATTGATTTTTGAATCTGAAGTGCTTATTGCAAGTGATGGGGTTTACGAATATGTATTACCCCAGCCCCTGGAGTTAACCGATGATATCCTGCTTACCGTGAAGCCTATGGACGTGTATCCAACATCATGTTACATGAGTGATACCGATAATCCCGGACACGGATATCTTGGAAGTGCTGACAACGGATGGGAATCCATTAATGGAAACTGGGCTACAGAGGTCTATCTGGCAAATTCAGGATCTAAAGATAATATCTCAGGAACCTGGCTCGCTGCTGGTATTGAACTTGGCAACACTGTCCCCTCCACCAATCCTGTTGGAAAACAAATTCTTCCGGCGGATGTCAGAGCTACTTTACCGCTATTTAAAGGAAATCAAAAACTGGCAAAGAGTACTCAGGGGTTTAATGTTTTTCGCGACGGACAACAGATTAACAGTGTGTTAATTACAAATAATTACTTCTATGATACCGTGCCACATCAGGGTGTATATGACTATACCGTGAAAGCTGTTTATGCCGGTGGTATGTCTGTTGGTACAGTTAATAAATCGATGACTATTGATGATGTAGTAATTATGTTCCCCATGGATGCTGCAGCTGAGGATGAGGTTACCTTATGGTTCGATCCATTCTATTCCTGCGAATCGGGACAAAGTAACAGCCTGGAAGGTTCTTCTGAGGTACGTATGCATTCAGCAATCGGTGTTAATGGCTCGGGTTGGGTCAATCCCATTGAGTGGGATGATACCGGCTACGACGGCACAACAACCTATCTTAATGCACAGCCTCAAGGCCAGTACACAATCACTTATACGCCATCAGCATTTTATGGAGTAAATCCTGCTTCTGACCAAATTTATCAACTTGAAATGGTGTTTAACTCCGGAAATAGCACTGCAAGTCCATGGGATAAAGAAGGAAAAGCTCCTGATGGTTTTGGGGGTTGTGAAAATATTATTATTCCGCTGAACTTCCGATCAGTCATCTTTGAGGATGATTTTGAATCAGGAACAGGTAACTGGACCCTCTCAGGATCCTGGGCGCTGACAGATTTAGAGTTCTTTACCGCAACACATGCTTTAACTGATTCTCCAAATAGCTGGTATAGTGGTACTTCTGAAACATCCGCAACACTGACAGCAGGTGTTGACTTGTCCGGATATTCATCCCCGGTATTGGAATTTAATCTGATTCACGGCCTTGGAAATGGTGATCAGTTGTTTGTAGAAATTTCAACGGATGACTTTGCTTCAGCTACGCTGATGGCTACCTACAATTTCTGGGATTGGAAGCCCTGGACACATGAAACGATAGATCTGAGCCTTTTTGAGGATGAAACCAATGTGAAAGTCCGTTTCAGGCTGGCTACAGATGACACTGACGATGGCGACGGTGTATTTATTGATGATTTTGCGATAAAAGGATTTCAGGCAACCACTGTTGTTGAGTCCATCCCATATACTCAGGATTTTACTGTTTTCCCGACTCCCGACTGGGAACAGTTTGAAGGTCAGCTAACGGCAAGTTCGGTTTTAGTACCTTATACCGGTACCGGAACCTGGGATGGATGGCATGAGGATGGATTTAACTGTTCCGGCGGATCTACAGGTGCCATTAGAGGTAATCTCTATAACGCTTCACACTATTATTGGTATATTACTCCCTATATTGACTTGGGCAGCAGCCCGCAAAATATTGAGCTGAGGTTTGATATGGCGGGGAGTAATTGGAATTCCTGTATCCAGGCATTGCTACAATCTGAAGATCATTTTGCTGTGGTTATCTCTACTGATGGAACAACATGGACGGAAACAAATACACTGATTGAATGGGAAAGCGGGGATGCGTTCCCGGTTTATGGTGAGACTTTTGAAGTAGATTTAACAGGGTATTCAGGATTAGTGAAGGTTGGGTTTTATCATGGACATAATTCAAGTTCCACTGATATAGAAGTTTTTATAGACAACGTCTATGTTGGTGTTGATGATGACCCTCTTACTATTGCTGAGGCAAGATTATATCCGATTGGAACACAGGTAACAGTTACCGGTGTTGTTACCAATGGACAGGAGTTAGGTAATATTCGTTACTTCCAGGATGCCACGGCTGGTATTGCAGCGTATGGCGGATCTCAAAACGGGGTGATCTTCGGAGGCGATTCGGTGACTTATAGCGGTATTCTGAAAGATTATAATGGACTTCTTGAGATTGACCCGATTACCAACATGACCGTTATTGCTTCAGGTGTTACTTTACCCGATACGGCAAATATTGAGCCTGTTGAGGTGGGTGAATTATATGAATCACAGTTGATTGTTATTGATACGGCCTTTTTTGTGAACCCATCCGGGACTTTTTCCGCCGGTGTATATTCTGTAATAGGCCCTGATGCTGATACAGCGAATTGTTATGTCCGGTATTCAACAACACTTATCGGAACCGATATTCCCTCTTCGCCGGTGATCCTGAAAGGTATTCTGTCACAATATTCTCCCACTGATCCTGCCGCCGGTTATCAGATTATCCTCAGGGATACCGATGACCTCACTCCATTACCCTTACCTCCAACTTCGGTCCAGGCTATTGCAACACTTAATGATGTGTCATTGTCATGGGATGTGCCTCTAACGGGTGTGATAATTCCCGGTATCGATGGGTACAATATCTACCGAGCTGTCGGCCATACTGCCCTTTTCAGCAGTGCAACAATGGTTAATCCGTCGTTGATTACCGGCCAGTCTTACCTTGATCAGGATCTTGCCAATAACGATTATAGTTATTGGATTGAGGCTGTTTATGGTGATGGAGAAATTGCCGTTTCCGGGCGTATTACAGTTACCGTTAACAATTATGTGAATGTGAGTGGATATGTAACTCTTTCGGATCTTACTCCGGTGGAAGGTGTTTTAATTCATTTAATTCGTCCGAATGGCTCCAGCGGAACGCATACGAATGCTTCGGGTTATTATTCATTTAGTAATGTAATTCCGGGACTAGATTATACGGTTTATTGTGAAATGACAGGGTATACGTTTGATCCTGATCAAAGGGCTTATACGTCTCTCTCTGTGCATATAACAGATGCTGACTTTACTGCCATTCCCACAACTATCTCTATAACCGGAAACATTTCCGACTATTCCGGAGGTGTCGCCGATGTGCTGATTACTTTTAGCAATGAAGCGGGAAATGCAATGACCAACAGTATGGGCGATTATTATCATGAGGTACCTTATAACTATACAGGGCTGGCTATGCCATCGAAGGATAATTTCCTTTTTACACCGGCTAACCGTTCTTATGATGATCTGATTACCGACCGCACCGGGGAGGATTATGCCGCAACCTGCACCCTTACTTATTTGGTGTCAGGTACCATCACCGATGGAACTCTTCCGCTCGAAGGTGTTTTGGTAATGTTGACTGGTTCAAAAGAAACCACATTAACAGGGAGTGACGGAACTTATTCCTTTACTGTTAATCATGGGTATAGCGGAACGATCACACCGACATTTGCAAACTATTCTTTTACTCCTGCTGCTATTACATTGACGGAGGTTACCATTGATAAACCTGGAAATAATTTTATTGGAACACCCGATGCTTACCCTGTTTCCGGAACGGTTACCTGGAACGGACAGCCATTGGAAGGTGTATTATTGAACTTTGAGAGTATTTCTAATGACCCTACTACGGCATCTGACGGTACTTACACCTGCTATGTCCCTGCCGGATGGGCCGGATATATCGCGCCCATAAAAACAGGATTTACGTTTACTCCTTCATTTATTACCGTTCCATCAGTTTCTGCACCGGTAACAGGTCAGGACTTTTCTGCAACACATAATCCTGTTGCAATTTCAGGAACAATAAGTGAAGGTGGTACTCCACTGATTAATGTGGCTGTTGTGGCTACCGATGATCAGGGAGCTATTGTAGATACCTGGTATACGATGTCTGATGGAGGATTTTATGGAGGTGTACCCTATGGTTTCTCCGGTGATATAACACCTGAAAAGGCTAATTATTCCTTTACTCCCGCTTTTAGAACATACGCTAACCTAACAGTGTCTGTCGCTGATCAGGACTTTGAAGGATTGAACGTTGCGACCTATTCCGTCAGCGGTACAATAACTGACGGAACTTCTCCAATGGAAGGTGTTACTGTTACGTTAACCGGTTCGAAAGAGACAACATTGACAGGAGTTGATGGTACCTATAGCTTTAATGTTGATCATGGATTTACTGGAACTCTTACGGCATCTTTTACCGGCTATTCTTTTGCACCATCATCAATATCTCTCACAAATATTACGGCTAATAGTACAGGTAATAATTTTGTCGGTAATATACAAAGCTGCACTGTTTCCGGATATGTAACACTTGGAGATCTTACTCCTGTGGAAGGTGTTCTTGTTCATCTTATTCGTCCTAATGGCTCCAGCGGTACACATACTAATGCTTCAGGTTATTATTCGTTTGCGAATGTTGCCGCGGGAGCAGATTATACTGTTTATTGCGAGATGACCGGATATACTTTTAACCCGGAAGAGCGATTCTATCCGGCATTGGCTGTAAATATTACAGATGCAGATTTTACTGCAATTCCAACAACGGTTACCATTAGCGGAAATATTGCAGATGATTTGGGTAGTGTCTCTGATGTATTGATTTCATTTACAAATGGTGGTGGTACAACAACAACCGATGCAGATGGAAATTATTCACATGAAGTACCCTATAATTATTCCGGATTGGCAACACCTACCAAGAGTGATTATACATTTAATCCGGCAAACAGAACCTATTATGATTTAATTACTGATGCAACAGGAGAAGACTATGCAGCAACATGTACGCTGACTTATACCGTATCAGGAACTATTACGGACGGAGCTTCTCCATTGGAAGGTGTTACGGTAACACTTTCCGGTTCAAGAGAGACTACGCTGACAGGTAGTGACGGAACATACTCTTTCACGGTTGCTCATGGTTATTCCGGAAATCTTTCGGCTTCATTAGCAGGTTATGCTTTCACTCCATCATCGATACCTCTTTCGAATGTTATAGCAAACAGCTCAGGAAATGATTTTGTCGGTTCTACCGATACTTATACTGTTTCCGGTACTGTTACCGACGGAGTCTTTGCAATGGAAGGTGTTACAATTACACTCTCCGGCTCAAAGGAAACTACACTAACTGCAAGTAATGGTAGTTACTCCTTTACAGTAGCCCATGGATTTTCAGGCACATTAACACCATCCTATTCCGGATATGTCTTTACTCCGGAATCAATTGACGTTGTAAATGTGACAGCCAACAGCACTTCAAATAATTTTGTGGGATCAATAGGAGAGTACTCTGTTTCCGGAACGGTGACACTTGATGGTCTGCCTCTGGAAGGCGTGTTGGTTGATTTTGAG
>RZYD01000425.1 GCA_009930445.1 Bacteroidia bacterium
TTATTACCTGAATTCAGTGCGTTGGAAAATATCTTTATTCCTGCCCTCATTGCAGGAAAAACACGCAGACAAGCCGAAAAGCAAGCCAGTGAACTATTGGAAATTATGAGCCTTACCGCCCGTGCATCCCACAAACCTGCCGCTTTATCGGGAGGAGAACAACAACGAGTAGCTATTGCCCGCGCACTGATTAATAACCCCGGAGTTATTCTCGCAGACGAACCTTCCGGAAATCTCGATTCAGAAAATGCAAACGACCTGCACCGCCTCTTCTTCGACCTTCGGGAAAAAATGAATCAAACTTTCATTATTGTTACTCATAATCAACAACTTGCAGCTATGGCTGACCGCAAATTAACCATTCAGGACGGAATATTTATTGACTAAACTATGAATCGAAAAATACTCACGGCAAATTTTCTTTGTTTAAAATACTGTGCTCCTCTTCTTGTTATTACACTTTTATTGCTTTTCCCCGATCGACTCTCCGGCCAGACTACAGAAACGTTAATCACCGAGGGAAACAGCTGGACAACGGCAAAAAAGTACGGGAAAGCACTCGCATGCTTTAGTGATGCACTACTTTTAGATATGGATAACACATTGGCAAAAAAAAAGATAGAACAAATTAACACCCTATTAAACAAGAACGAAGAAATACGAAATTCTCTTTTTGAAGAAAATATTACCTCCGCAACTGAATTTCTCAGTAACGGACAACAAAAGGAGGCCTTACTGGCTTTTAAAGCAGCATCGCAGTTGCGCACCGACTCCAGATATCCCACCGATAAAATCAAAGAGATCACCAAAACGGTCCCCGACCCGGTAATTGAAAAAGGGTACCTGACAGCCATCGAACGGGGGAAAAAAGCACTTAATGAAGGCCATCCGGAAGAGGCCAAAAAAGCATTCAAACACGCACTTCTCATAAAACCACTGGAGGCTTACCCAACACAACAACTGGAAGCAATTGAAGCAGTAATGGAACAATCGGAAGAACTCCGTAACCGTTACAATGAAACTTTACAACAGGCTGACGAATTCCATGCAACAGGAGATGATCAACAAGCCCTGGAAAAATACAACGCAGCGCTGGAACTCCTTCCCTCTTCGCCCTATCCGGCACAGCAAATTGCTCTTCTGAAAGAAAAAATCAATAAAAATCAAGCTATTGATACGCAATATCAACAAAAAATTACTGAAGCCGATAATTTGTACAGGGCCAGGAAATACGAAGAAGCAAAAACAAATTACAGCAAGGCGAAACAAATAAAGCCTTCGGAAAACTACCCACAAAGTATGATCGCCAGAATCGATGAAGCACTATTGGCACAAAAGTCAAAACAACAGCAATATCGACAGCTGATCAAGGATGCCGACATCGAAAACGCCTCTGGCAATATAACCGAAGCCATAAATAAATATAAACAGGCTGCAGCTCTCCTGCCCGACGAATCGTATGCTACAGATAAAATCAAAGAAATAGAAACCCGGCTAGCTTTAGAAAAGGCGGCAAAAGACCAATTCGATGAAGCCCTGGCAAAGGGAGATAAGGCCTATTCCGTAAAATCGTTTGAAGAAGCACTGGCGCAATACACTACCGCACTGGCATTTCAACCACATCACAAATATGCACAAGACAAAATAGCCGAAATAAACGGCTTGCTTGCCGAAAATGAAGCCAAAGAAAATGCCTATCAGGAAATTCTTTCAGAAGCGAAACGTCAGGTTGATCAGGAAGAGTACGCTACAGCATTGGGAAAATACAGAACCGCCAGTCAACTCCGGCCAGAGGATGCCCTTCCAAAAGCAAAAATTTCAGAATTGGAAAGAATCATTGAAAAAAGCGAGAAGGATAGAAAAGCCTATGATAAACTTATTGCTGATGCGGATAAAAACTACCGCACCGAAGTATATGATTTGGCGCTGGCAGGCTATCAACAGGCATCATTACTGCTTCCTCAGGAGACCTATCCGGAAGAGCAAATTCAAAATATATATAAAAAGAAAAATGATGCCCGGGCTCTTCTCGAAGCCCAGTTCAATGAATTAATAAAAAAAGCGGAAAATGAAGCCGAAAAAGAGCAGTATGGTACAGCCATAGCCCTTTATACGGAAGCATCTCAACTCATGCCGGAAAAGACACAAATTGAAGCACGAATTCAGGAATTGTCGCAACAAATGGATGCAGCAGGCCAGCGGGATGAAGCCTACAATAAAGTTGTGGCCCGTGCCGACACGTATATGCAACGCAAACAATACGAAGAAGCTGCGGCGACCTACAAGGAAGCACTTATCATTAAACCTGGTGCCCCTTACGCCACCGAAAAAAACACAGAAATTGA
>RZYD01000053.1 GCA_009930445.1 Bacteroidia bacterium
CCATGGTTACAATTGTTGCTTCGTAACTTCAAAGGTAACCAACCGGGTTAGTCTGCAAAAAGATTGACCCGGTTAAATTTTTTTACCGGACAACAGTGAAACAGAATAATACCTTTAGCTTATCTCTTGTTCGATAAAATCAGCACCGTCGTAGATATGCAGGTGAGAAAATCCGGCTGCACGAATAGCCGCCAGAGAATAATCATATTCTTTTATCAGGTCGTCAGGATGGTGGGCATCGGAATTCAGCATTACCGGTATCTTCATTTCTCGAAGTACAGGAAGCCATTTTTCTTCGGGGAATAAATTGCTGCACCTTCCTTTGTACCTTCCCCTGGGATTCACTTCAACAATTAAATTCTGTTGTTTAATCTGTTCCAGGGTTTCTGTCATTAAAGTGAAATACCAGGGTGCGTCGGTAGAAAAGAAACGGTGTTTATTATGCATAACAATTTTATCCAAATGGCCAATAATTTCAAATTCGCCCGCCCGGATCATTTGTTGTATCTGCGCATAGTATGCACCAACAGCCGCCCGGATGTCGTTGTCAAACAGCATTTTCAGCCCATTGTCGTAAGTACTAACGCGAGGCCCGTCGATAAACCACAACCCCTTCTTGTCTGGATTTACCACCAGATGCACGGATCCAATAATATAGTCCAATCCGCAGCTCTCGCGTAATGCACTAAAACTCCGGGTAACTCCGGGGATATAATCGGCTTCCAGCCCAAGAAAAATTTGTATCTGTTCCGCATATTTTTCTTGTAAGGCCCTTACTTCACGGCAGTAAACGGGCAATTGATCTTCTGCAACAGCAAAGCCATTAGAAAAAGGAACCGGAGCATGAGAAGAGAATCCCAGGACAGAGAAATGATGGTTCAGCGCAGTGCGCACAAACGCTTCCAAGGGGGCTTTTCCATCACAATAAAGAGAATGGGTATGAAAATTTGTTTTATCCATGGCCACAAAAATAACCTATTCCGGTGGCAGATAAAAAAAATAAAATGGTGAGCCTCCCACCGGAGTCGAACCGGCGACCTGATCATTACGAGTGAACTGCTCTACCTACTGAGCTAAGGAGGCAATAATTGCGCAAATTTACATATTTTTGCATTTGCGGAATAAAAAACCGCTAAAAATGGCAAAAAAACGCAGGAAAAAGAAAAAACCCGGGTTTAATCCACGAATTATCGTTTATCTGGTAATTATATTCGCCATTTTCTATCTGCTCGATAGCTATACTTCCGGCGTATTCAAATCCAAATCACCGGTACACGGTCCCATTAAAGGATACACCTCCGAAGAGGCGGTTTTACGGGTAAAAACAAACTACGGTGCAGATGTACAACAATATGCGACAGAATTCAATGTCTCGGCGGCCTATCTTCAGGCACTGATAATTCTGGAATCAAGCGGGAAAAGACCAGCAGGAAAACGTTTTGAGAAACATGTCTACCAAAAGCTAAAACAGGTTCGCAGTGGTCATTTGCCAAGATTCGAAAACATCACCCAGGCCGATCTGCATGATGCCACGGATGAGGCATTAAAAAACCTGGCAACATCCTGGGGGCCATTTCAGATTATGGGTTACAAATGTATCCATATGCGCATAAATCTTAGCGACCTGCGCAGTGATAAATCCGTATACTACGGTATTAAATGGATAGATGCCAATTACGGGAATTATCTCCGTAAAGGAAAATACCGCGATGCTTTTCATATTCATAACACCGGCCATCCCTACCCCACTGTCGGACCGCCACGAACGTATGATCCACAATATGTAAACAAAGGCTTACGCTATATGAAAAAGTTTTAATTCTGGTTTTCTTCTTTCCGGATGGCGGCCATTATACGTTTTCCGGCACTGCAGAAACCTTTTGACTCCCTATCGAGCTGCATTCCAATGCTGTCGTACAGTTCATGACGCATTTCATGGTGACGACAGCTGATTCTATATAATATTCGCATTGAGAGCACCTTATCGCTAACCGTTTTCCCTTCCCACAATAACCTGTAAAGCGTATCGATCAATCCAGCAAGCTGGGGTTCAGGAATTTCATACCGTGAAAGAATCCGGAGCATGGCACGCCGCACGCCGTCATTTTTTTCATTTTCCACCCCTGAGCAAATAAAAGGAATACAAGAAGTAAAGCAACCGCCGTAAATTTCATCGTATGCATCCACGATCCATGCAGCACGCCATGCAGCCGGCTGTTTTCCCGATAAGGCCAGTTTACAGTAAATTTTAAAAAGCCCGGGATTATGAGCCAGCACAGTAATCAAATCCGTTTTAGTAATACCGGCGCCAAGGTCAGCCAAAATCTTTTCCGCGGTTTGTGTGTTCATGTTGTTATTATTGGATAACAACCTTCTGAGTATACGGCAGACCGTATCCGGCCTTATGCCATACTACCATATACACGCCCACCGGCAGGCAGCCTGTTTCTAATTCCACCGATGGGGAGGAGATCGTCCAGGTTTTCACCTGTCGCCCGTTAAGACTATATAAGGCAACCGTTGCATCCACCGGGCCATATTCCAGGGCGTTAAAGTGCAGGGTATATTTTGTGTACCATACATGAAAAACAGGCTGTTCTGCTTCAGAAAGTATTGCGGAGGGGCCAAAAATTTTCGCCACAAATTCCGGATGGTCAATAAAAGGATTTCTATTTTGCTGATAGGAATAAATCACTTCATTGCGGTTAATTTCAAATGCGTCGGGAGGATCCTGACTGTGCCAGGCGAGGAGTGCCGGGAGCTTTCCGTGTTCCGGTTCAGGCGCGGTATTCACTGCATCGACTACTTCCAGGTCAGGTTCTCCGTTATCGCCTTCATAGCGCACGGCCATGTAAAACAACATACGGGCCACATCGCCTTTCACTTCATCGCGGGGTTCCCAACTATCGCTGTCATAACGGCAACCTGTGGCTTCCGGATGCGGGGTTCCCCCATTGTCGAAATCCAGATTTCCCCGAGCCGAATTCACACTGGCATCCGTAGGGCGTAAATGATGCGCGTCGGTACCACAAGGCGGGTAAGTACCAAAATCACCATGCGATTTTGCCCACACATGCTCCCGGTTCCAATCATCGGGGCCACCCCCAAAGGTACTTTTTGCTTGCGAACGCCCGGTATACAGAAGAATAATATTGTCAGGATTCGCAGGATCCTCATCGGTTTCTGCAAGAATAAAATCACGCAAATCATTATAACTATACGCCTGATGGTCATCAATAATTTCATGCAGGACACTTTTGAGTGCATTTCCCGACAGGTTCTCCGTTCCATCGTAATAGCCAGCAGGTATTTGGGCAAAAGAGGCAATAATCGCCATAAGAAGAACAAAAGTAAGTAACAGCCTTTTCATAATAATCGTATCCAATTAATTCGAAATATAAAAATAAATATGTAAAACAGCGATTACAACCAAAGCAACTCCTCCGGCTATTCGGGCATATTTTCCCATCCCGTAATTTGCTGCACGTTTACCCAATTTAATACCCAGAAAACCGGCCAATCCGGCACTCAGCATTGCAGCCAGGCTAAAAAGCAGAAGGGGAATCGCAAAGGCGGGCAGGCCAATAGCCACAATAAACCCATTGATGGATGCAGCCAGACCCATTATCATGATCATTCCAATATCGTCGGGTTTAATCGCGCGATCGTCGGGTTCACCTTTTCGGGCATCTAAAACCATACGCGTTCCAGCCAGCGTTAAAGTAGCTGTCCCCAGGGCAAAACCCGCCGATCCGGAAAAACCTATAATCCAACGCCCGATCACCATACCCAGCAGTACCATAATCCCCTGAAAAACAGCCATAGTAATACTCATCAGCAAGTCCTCTCCAGGAGAGGTACAGCGAAAAAGGTTACTGGTCTGCCCAAGAGAAAAAGGGACAGAGCAAAGGGCCAGAAGGATTACTATTTGCTCAACTATGGTCATTTAAAAAAGATTCACGCTTAAAGTTATTAAATACCTCCAGTGTCATATCGATTAAATTCGTATCCGACTGCGACCCCATGTGGCCCAGACGAAATATTTTCCCTGCCAGGGGGCCATAACTACCACCTACAACGAGTCCTTTACTTCGCAGTTTTTTATCAAACATTTCCCAGGAGGCCTGCTCCGGCAGATAAAATGCACTAACCGTAGAGGCGGCATAATCCGGATCACGGACAAATAAACGATAACCATATTCAATCATGGTTTCCCTGACCAAAGCAGCATTATAGCGATGACGCCTGATCGTTTCATCGAGACCCTCATCCAGAATAACAGAAGCAGCTTCAAACAACTGGGCAATATTAACCCAACTCGGGGTATAGGGAAAAAAACGATTCTCCGGGGCATGCTGAAAAGGTAACAAGGCATCATAGCCGCAGTAATTCACATCGGCCGCCACGTCCCAGGCCGCAGGGCTCACGGAAAGAAATGCTGCATTTGCAGGCAAAGAAAGGACTTTTTGCGTACCGCCCAAACATAAATCAATATGGTTATCATCCACATTAATATATTCACCACCCACCGATGCCACTGCATCGACATACAAGAGAGGCACATGATATTTTTTCTTAAGGGCGCCGAGAGGAACCAGCGGATTCATCACTCCGGAAGGTGTTTCACAATGCACTGCGGTTATCATTTTTGGTTGAAACAGAGAAAGAGCCTCTTCTATACGCGCAAAATCAGCTGCAGGCCCATCATAGGGATGATTAACATACTGCACTTCGCATCCTATCGATTTTGCCATCTCTCCAATTCCTGTCCCAAAAACACCCGAAGTCACAGCCAACACTTTATCACCCGGATGGAGGGTACTTTTCAGGGCACTCCACAAAGCAATCATCCCTTCTCCTGTCATCACAACAACCCGGTTACGGGTAGCGAACAGTTGCTGCAATTTTTTTTCTGTTTCCAGATAATGCAGAAAAAAGTCTTCTTCCAGATCACCAGATCCATAATTTATTAATGCAGCACGCAAAATCCTGTCGGGAACAGAAGTCGGCCCGGGGACCATAGGAATCGGATAGGTCTTCATAATTATAATATCATTGATAATGCTGTTTCTTGCGGAGGGTCAATCATCCTGACGATTTTTTCCAACCACTCCCGGTCGATTTCATCAAAAGATCTCACCGCGGTACTGTCGACATCCAAAACGCCATAAAGAACACCAGAGGCATCAAAAAGCGGCACCACAATTTCAGACCGAGAGCGAGAATCACAGGCAATATGATCCGGGAAAAGATGAACATCTTCAACAATCACTGTTTGACAATGATTAACGGCAGTCCAGCAAACGCCTTTATGGCGTGCCAGAACCTGACAGGCCACGGGGCCCTGATAAGGGCCAACCATCAATTCGCCGGAGCGCAACGTATAAAAACCTGTCCAGAAAAAATAATCCACCTTATGGTGTAGCACTGCAATAACCGTCGCCATACGGGCCTGACGATCGCCGGGCTTATTGAGTAACTCTTTTATCTGCTGACAAAGGCGCATGTAACGCTTTTTTTTTCGCTCTGAATCCATGAAAAATCAGGGTTATTATTTTCTATTCAACATCACTTTACACGCCACAAAACTACACATTTTTTCGTGTTCAAAAGGAAAAACAGATAACTTCCCCGCAGTAACAGGGGGCATAAAAAATACGGATGCCCGGAGGAGCCTCTCCTCTTGCGCATCCGTACCTAAGAGTTAAAGACAGGTTAAGCTTTTTCGAGTTCGACCGTAAAATGGCGCATGATGGGCGCTTCCTTAATAATTGAATACCCGGAAGTTATGGAATCGCGGCGATCCCACACATTTTTCAATGCAGCCGCAATATAATCCATGTGGTTATTGGTATATACCCTGCGGGGAATTGCCAAACGAAGAAGCTCCAGCTCGGGATACCTGTTTTCCCGTGTAACAGGATCACGATCGGCAAGCAATGTACCAATTTCTACGCCTCTTACACCCCCTTCAATATACAATTCAATTCCCAGGGTTTGCGCCTGTAACTGCGCGGTGGGAACCTTAGGTAAAAACTTTTTAGCATCGATAAATACGGCATGACCTCCCACAGGATACTGAATTGGTATACCGTAATCCATGAGCTTTTGGCCCAGATACTGAACCTGTCCCACACGGGTTTGGAGATATTCAAATTCCGTTCCTTCATAAAGACCCTGTGCCAATGCATTCATATCACGACCCGACATTCCGCCGTAAGTAATATACCCTTCAAACATAATATTGAAAGTACAGGCCCTACGAAAAAGGTTCTCGTCGCGAATACCAATAAACCCCCCCATATTTACAATTGCATCCTTCTTTGAGCTCATGGTTGCCATATCGGCATACTGATACATTTCCCGAACAATCTGTCGGATGGTTTTCTCTTCGTAGCCTTTCTCACGGATTTTAATAAAATAGGCATTTTCGGCAAACCGGGCCGAATCAAACAACACAGGAATATCATACTGCCGGGATAATTCATACACCGCTTTCAGGTTAGCGAGGCTCACCGGCTGCCCTCCGGATGAATTACACGTAATGGTTACCACAGTAAAAGGGATCCGGGCTTTACCATACTGTTTATAAACGGCCTCGAGCTTTTTAAGATCGACATTGCCTTTAAAAGGATGATTAAGCGTAGTATCAAAAGCTTCAGCAATCGTACAATCAATGGCTGTAGCCTTGCGAAACTCAATATGTCCCTTTGTGGTGTCGAAATGGGAATTCCCTGGAATGATATTTCCCTCCTTAACCAAGGTAGAAAAAAGTACATTTTCTGCTGCGCGACCCTGATGGGTTGGCAGAAAATAGGGAAAGCCCATTATATCCTGAATGGCCTCTTTCATCTTGGTGTACGAACGCGCGCCGGCATAACTTTCGTCGCCCAGCATTATCTCCGACCATTGCTTGTCGCTCATGGCTCCGGTGCCGGAATCAGTAAGCAAATCAATGAATACGTAATCACTCTTCAGGTTAAAAAGGTTATAGCTGGCCTCTTTTATCCATTGTTCGCGCTCCTGACGGGAAGAACGCCGCACCGATTCAACCATTTTAATTTTATAGGATTCTGCAAAAGGTAATTCCATACGATAAATATTTTTATATGAAAAAAAATGAAAAAACACCCCTGAAACGAAGGGGAATACCAAATTCAGGCCACGAAAATAAATCCGTCACGATTTTTGATATTGAGGAATACCAACCCAGAAAGTGCTGAAAGCAAAGAATTTCCTTCCATAAACGGTTGTTTGGAACAAAATTAAAGCATTTTTTTAAAATACAGAAATCATACCAGTAAATTTGCAACGTTAACAAAAATATTCCGTCATTAGCACAGAAAGAAACAGGATTGTGACACAAACCATACACATGATTCACAGGGATTTGATCATCGCCTGCCAGAAGGGTGACAGAAAGGCCTTCAAAAAATTATATGATTTATACGCAATAGCAATGTATAATGTTTGTGTTCGGTTTATGCACGACAATGAGGGTGCGAAAGATATGCTTCAGGACGCATTTTCCTATGCATTTTCAAAGATTCACTCGTTTCGGTTTGAATCCAGTTTCGGTTCCTGGTTGAAAAGAATTGCGATTAATACCTGTATTAGTGAAATCAGAAAAAGAAAAGCAGATTTACAATTTTTTGAAGATATGAATTACTTCGATAACCGGGAAGAAGAACGAATAGATGAGCGGTTGATCTCCGTCGACGGAATAAAAGAAGCCATGAAAACCTTACCGGAGGGAAGCCGGATAATTTTTAACATGTACCTGCTCGAAGGACTGGATCATGGTGAAATCGCCGGGTTTCTTGGGATTAATGAAGCCACCTCTCGATCACAGTATATGCGGGCAAAAACAAAAGTGAAAGAATATCTTATGCATCATGAAATTAAATATCAGGTATAAAAACCGGAATATATGGATCCACTGGAAAAATTTGTAGTTGAAAACAGGGAGGCATTTAATGTAGCTAAGCCCCCCAAAGAGGTATGGGAAAACCTCGATAGTCAGATTTCAGCGTTAAAAATAAAATCCCGCCATAATCTGATATTGAGGTGGACGGCCACCGCCGCAGCCGCGGTCCTGATTTTTGCCTCGGCCTGGTTTCTCAACGACTTACAGGATCGCAGGCTGCATCAAAGTGGGATAAAGCAACCGCAGGCCATCGCGATGATCGATGAGCTCCAAGAAGCAGAAGCGTTTTATGAAGCACGGATTAACCAGAGCAAAACACGGTTGGCCTCCTATAGCACCCAGCACCCCGAACTGCTCGAAGAAATCAACAACGATCTTGAACAGCTTTCTCTGGTGTATGAAGAACTTAAAAATGACCTTGACGACCATGCCGCAAATCAGGAAATCATTGAGGCGATGATCCAGAATTACCGTCTTCGCCTTGGCATCCTGGAACAGATACTTGCCCAATTAATCGAAAAAAATGAAACACAAGCCATTCAATCCAACCACTATGAAATATAATTTTCGTACTGTCGCTCTTTGCCTGGGGTTGCTTACCGTATCGGTTGCCGCCAACGCGCAAACCTTCGAAAAAAGCCTTGATATCTCCCGCACTTTCCCCGTTATGGAGATGACAAGCCTTCAGGTGGAAAATAAATACGGAACCATCAACATCATCCCCTGGGAAAAAGATTCCGTGCGCTTTGATATTGCGCTGAAAGTAACCAGCTCAAAAATCGACCGGCTTGACAATACCTTCAAATCCATCGCTATCGATTTTACAGCCAATGAATACTTCATCATTACCCGAACCGTGTTTAAAAACCAAAAAAACCGATTCCTGGCTGAACTTACCGATATGGCTTCCAGCTTACTAAGTACGACAAATGCACAAATTGACTATACCATTTATTTACCGGAAGACATTGAGCTGACCATTGACCATAAATTTGGGAATCTTTACACCACCAACCTTACCGGGAAGCTCAATATCACGCTTTCAAACGGGGATATGCGTGCCAACAATCTCACCGGACCAGTTCGCATTTATCACGAATTCGGAAATCTTATTGTCAATGAACTACAAAATGCCACGATAGAATTTAATTACGCCAACGCCCGGATAAATAAAGCAGAATCGCTCGCTTTGAAGTCAAGAGCCACTACGCTGGAAATCGATGACATCCAACAACTCGACCTCAACTCCCGGAGAGATCAGATCACCATTAACCATCTTATGGGAATTACAGGCGACCTCAGCTTTTCATCCCTGGAGATGCAAGCCCTGAATAAATCACTGATCATGCACTCAGAATACGGGGAAATTGCTATTAATCAAATAGATGATTCCTTTAACCTCATCGACCTCAGTTCAACGTACACCGATATTAAACTGATGGTTACCCATGAGGCGGCTTTTGATTTTGAACTTATCCACACCAAAGAATCGGATGTTTCAGTAGCCGGATTTATCGAAATCACCAACACAGAATTACTCTCCCAGGACAATGAAATAATTAAAGTGACCGGATATCAGGGAAAAGAAGGCAACCGAAAATCAAAAATCCGAATCGATATAAAATCCGGATCATTTAAAATAATTTAAATAATGCTGCAACGAGCCATAAAAATACACGTCATTAGTACGTGTATAATTAAAATATAAGATTTATGAAAAAAATAATTTTTGACTTCATTTATATACTTTTGTCATTCGGCGTTTTCGCAGCATTCACCACCGGATGCTACCGTACAACAGCCATAGAAGGAAACTACGATCTGGTTACGGAAACAAGAGCCATCAGCGGTTTTGATGAAGTATCACTGGAAGGATTTATGGATGTGGAATATGTGCAGTCCGATTATTTCGAAGTTCAGGTGGAGGCGGAATCGAATCTCCTACCCTATATTGAAACCTCAGTTAGAAACAACACGCTCCGTATTAAAACTTACGATAACCGAAATTTACGAAACAATTACGCCATTCTTATCCGGGTTTTTTCTCCCGATCTTGCCGCCTATTCGCTATCGGGAAGTGGCGATTTCGATTGTGAAAATTTGGTAAATGATGCTTTTGAACTCTTAATTTCCGGCAGCGGTGACGTAGACCTTGGCATCGACACCTATGATCTGAAGATAAAAATCAGCGGTAGCGGAAATGCAGAACTGTGGGGCATTGCGGATGATACAGAGCTAATTATCAGTGGGTCAGGAAATATCCATGCCTATGATCTGGAGACGAAAAACAGCCGGACCCGGATCAGTGGAAGTGGAAACATGTACCTCTGGGTAACCGATTACTTAAAAGTAAATATTACCGGGTCGGGCGACATTTACTATTTTGGGCAACCTGCGATAGATGCCAACATCACAGGTACAGGATCCATCATTCATGTGGAAGGCAAATGATTTTACTTACAGTATATCTTCTCTTGCAACTGCAGGGTTACATCAGAATACGCACAGGCGCCAGAAAAAAAGACATGCGTATCATTCATTCAACAACACAACAAGACACAATACCATGAAAAAAGGAATCTTCATTTTAGTACTACTGACAGGGATAAGCACCATCCAGATAACCGCTCAGGAAAAACCAGCCTACAACCCAAATCAAATCCGCACACTGGCTGGCAATCAGAATATCAGCAACGGTTTTTATGCCGGGCTGAAGTTCGGATATACCCCGATAGAACACACCGATGCGTTTGTAACCGGAGTAAGGCTGGCCTGGGTAATCAATCATCGGCTTGCCTTAGGTATTGCCGGCAGCACCTATTTTTCCGGTTACGATCAATACAACGAGCTACCCGATGACAACTTTTACCTTGCAGGCGGACAAGCCGGGTTATATCTTGAACCCATCTTTTTTGCCACCAGTCCTATTCATTTTAGCCTCCCCATCACCTTGGGCGCCGGCGGTATTTACGCATGGAATGAAACCTGGGGATCAGAACTGGATCCTCCATATTCTTATCACGATGACTGGGATATTTACTTTGTTGTTGAGCCGGGGATTGAGCTCGATATAAACGTAGTCCGTTTTATGCGGTTATCCTTTGGAGCTACTTACCGCCTTACCGATGACATTGCAATAAATGGCCTGAACGTTCCCATTGGGAAAGGTGCATTACGTAACTTTTCCGGCTATTTTGCCATAAAGTTTGGAAAATTTTAACGTGGTTTTGTAG
>RZYD01000426.1 GCA_009930445.1 Bacteroidia bacterium
ATCTCATTGAGTGTCGATGTAATTGCTTTTTTTTGCACGGAGGATAAAAAACCCAGGCGCCCCAGGTTAATGCCCAATACAGGGATACCCGTATCCTGAACAATTGGAACGGTACTTAACATAGTTCCGTCGCCACCAATGCAAAACAGAAAATCTGTATCCTCGGGTATTTTCTGTCCGGCCTGAAGCATTTGTGTCGTATTTAAAAAAGTTATTTTCTCTGAAAATTCCTTTATGAGCGGTTCATACACCGCGATTGCTATCGATGCCCCCTCTAACCTCGAAATGAGTTGCTGAATGTAATAGGAGTCTTGATGATCCAGCTTTGTTCCGTAGAGTGCAATTTTCATAGCGCCTGATTTTTAATGTGCAAGATTACAAAATGTAAAGCAAGATAAGAGGGTCTTTAACATAAATTATGACCGGGTTTATATGTTGATGAAGCGCATCAGGGCTTCGTAGCGCTCTTTCAACCGCTCCTGTTCGTCGTCTTCTCCAAAACTAGCCTTCACCAGGTAATTAAACCGCGTAAAAGTCTGTAATACGGCGCTTGCATCCAGTTTGTTGATTTTTATCGTTACATCCATAAGCATGGTGTCGGGCGAACTGGTGATAATGGCACTAAGAATTTTTGCATCATTTGATTCGACAATTCGGGCGATTTCTTCCATACTGTAATCGCGCTGGCCAATTTCCAGCACAATAACGGTCCCCGGTGAAGTAACCGATATACTGTCGGCAAATTTTCTGACTAAATCGCTCAGGATGATAACACCCAGGTATTGGTGGATATCCGAAACCACAGGTAAGACAGAGAGTTTAAAACCGGAGACCAACTTTAGCGCCTCGTAGGCGTGTTGTGTATCATAAATGAAAAGCGGCTCAAAATGATGACTCAGTTCCTCGATTTTCAGTTTTTCATCCCCAACAGCATATAGCGGCTGTTCGGCAATCAATCCCAGGTATTTCCCCTGCTTCACAACGGGCAAATGGGATACTTTGTTCTCTTCCATCATATGGATGCCCAGTTTTACTGTGTCCTCCGGCTTCAACGGGAAAATTTTGTCGCTTATCAGCTCTCTTACTGTCATATTTTTTTTGTAAAAATAAACAATGTGGGGTTCGTACGGTTCATCTTTGATTAAAAATCTGCATCTTTACATTTTGTCTGTAACTGAATTATTATTTTTTTGGGATGGATCTGAAGTATAGGAAATATGGCTCCGGCCCGGCCATTGTTTTACTCCATGGTTTGTTTGGACTTGGCGATAACTGGGTTACTATCGCCCGTGGGCTGGAAAAGAACCACACGGTTTATGCGCCGGATTTGCGCAACCATGGCTTTTCCCCCTATGATAATGCCATGACTTACGATGCAATGGCCTCTGATGTGGAAATGTTTCTGGAAACCCATCAAATACAAAATCCATTGCTTATTGGCCATAGTATGGGCGGAAAAGTGGCGATGCAATTTTGTGCAGAGAATCCGGAAGTGCCCGCTGGTTTGATAGTATTGGATATCAGTCCGTTAAAGTATCAAGCCCGACCTGAGCATCTCAAAATTCTCAACGCAATGCAGCAAATCAATTTGGAAAAATATTTTTCCCGTAACGATATACAAGCGGCTGTTAATCAACATATAGAAAATATTAAAATACGTCAGGTGGTGATGAAAAATCTGGTGCGGACGGATCAGGGTTTTTACCGTTGGAAACCCAATGTGGCTGTGATTCGTCAGGAAATTGACGCGCTGTTTGCCGCTGTCCGTCGCCCTGAAAAACCTTTGCCTTTCCCGGTATTGTTTATACAGGGCGGTGACTCGGACTACCTTGGTGAGGCCGACCGACAAGAGATTCTTGACTTTTGGTCAGCGAAAATAATAACCCTTCCAGGCGCTTCTCACTGGCTTCATGCTGAAGCACCGGAAAGGGTTTTATCTGAAATCAATAAGTTTTCAATTGCGCTTAATAGCGCTGAATATTAAAACTGCTTATTGCCGTTTCAAGATCGATACTAATAGTTTTCTTTGCCTGGTCGAATCCGGGCGATTGGTAATATCCTGCTCTGATTTTTTCCAGCCCTTGGAAGGATTTTCCTAACAGAAAGGATTCACTGTGCACCTCACATCCCATATCTTCCGGAATATGGAAGGTTATGGATGTGGCACCTGCATCCACTTCTGCTTTGATCTTGTGTGCACGGTTGCCAATGGTAAAATCCATGGAAGCTGCGCCACCATCGATTTTAATTTTCCATACCTTAAACGGTCGAAGATCCATATTTAAATCAGCCGCTCCAATGTCCAGATCAATACTCCACTCCGGATCGGGATGAAGACGT
>RZYD01000427.1 GCA_009930445.1 Bacteroidia bacterium
CCGCTTTTTTTAATAATCAGGGCATGCCCCGGCTCAATTTCCTTTACATCCTCCGTTTTTAGATTGAAGGTAGTCTGAATCACCGGGCGTTCTGATGCAGCCACCACAACTTCCTCATCTTCATAATAAAAAGCAGGACGAATACCGGCCGGATCGCGCATAACAAAAGCATCTCCGTGCCCCAGCATCCCGGCAATGGCAAACCCTCCATCCCAATATTTCGATGAATTCTCCAAAATTGCAAGCAAATCAAGGTGTTCAATGATATGATCGGTTATTTCACTCTTCTGGTATCCCTCTCCCTTAAACCTGGCATATAAGGCCTCATTCTCATCGTCAAGAAAATGGCCTATCTTTTCGAGAATAGTCACAGTATCAGAAGTTTCAATAGGATACTGGCCATAAGCCACCAGTTTTTCAAACAATTCATCGACATTGGTCAGGTTAAAATTTCCGGCCAGCACAAGATTTTTTGTCTTCCAGTTATTTACGCGCATCACCGGATGCAAATTACGGATATCGTTTTTCCCAAAAGTACCATAACGCAAATGACCAAGGAACAATTCACCGGTAAACTCGGCATGGTATTTCATCCACTGCACATCCATGATCCGTTTTGGATTCTGTCGGCTAATATTTTCAAACTGCTGATTAATGTTATTGAAAAGATCTTTAATCGGTGAAGCAGCATTAGAGCGTAACCGGTTAATGTAGCGGGTTCCGGGAGGCATATCAAATTTTACACACGCCATCCCTGCACCGTCCTGCCCACGATTATGCTGCTTCTCCATGAGCAGCTGCAACTTATTTATGCCATAAAGTGAGGTGCCATATTTTCCGATATAATATTCCAGTGGTTTCCGCAATCGTATCATTGCTATTCCACATTCATGTTTTATCGCATCGCTCATGAATTTGCCTCCTGTCCTTAAAACGCAAAAATACAAAAGTTAGCCGTATATCAGGAAAAAATGATTTCACAGGAGGCCAGGCTTTTTATAGTTGAACGAAATCGCTATTATTGTACGCTGTTCGCTGCTATCCTGCCGTGACCACCACAGCAACCAGCGGGCAATGCATCATTTATTAAAAAAAAGTGTATGAACAGAAAAAGATTCTCAACATTAAGAAAAAGTATGGCAATAATTGCCTTTTCGGGAGGAATATTGAATGCCAGCGCACAGATCGATAAAAGTGACTGGGCTGCTGGAGTGCCCGAAGGCTGTACCTCCATCACCGTTGGTCGGTTAGCCTCCTCCGATGGTTCAGTGATCACCAGCCATACAGACGATTCGCACCGGACGCGCTCGTGGATGGATGTCATCCCCGCAAAAAAGCATCCCGAAGGAGCTACAACAAAAATGTATAAAAGAGAAGCCGACAACAGCCAGGCCATGCCGGCTTATGCGCATCGCGAAATTGGTGAAATTCCCCAGGTAAAAGAAACCTATGGATTTATCAATACGGCCTACCCATGCTTGAATACGCAACAACTGGGCGTAGGCGAATCAACCTTCGGAGGACGGGAAGAACTTCAATCGGATGCAGGGCTGATCGATTGCCAGCGTCTTTGTCGACTTATGCTCGAACGCTGCACAACAGCACGTGAAGCCATACGAATGGCCGATGAACTCACAAAAAAATATGGTTGGAATGACGCCGGAGAATGCCTTACCCTTGCCGATAAAGATGAAGTCTGGCATTTTGAAATCGTCGGGCCGGGCAAAGGAAAAACAGGCGCTATCTGGGTAGCGCAACGGGTTCCGAATGATCATATTTCAGTGAATGCCAATGCCAGCACTATAAAACAAATCAATCTCAGCGATCCAGACCACTTCATGGCCTCGGAAAATATATTGGAGATCGCAAAAAATAACGGGTACTGGAACCCCAACGAAGGGCCCTTCTCCTTTTGCTATGCCTACGCACCAGAAAGCAGGGCCTCGGTAGCCGCCTGGCGCCGCGAATGGCGCGTTTTTGACCTGCTCGCCCCCTCACTTAAACTCGATCCCATGGCCGGCGATTATCCTTTCTCAGTAAAACCGGATCAACCCGTCAGCCTGGAAAAGCTCGTGGAAGTCTTTAAAGATTATTACGAAGGAACCCCCTACGACATGACAAAAGACCAACGGGTAGTAAATGAAGAAGGAAAAGCAATCATCTCTCCGCTGGCCAGTCCACACATGCCGTATGATATGCTAAAAATGCTCCGTATAAACGGGGGTTGGGGTGAATTGGGCGAACGAACCATTGCCCGTTGGTATACCATGTATGCTACGATAATTCAATGCCGCAACTGGCTGCCGAACGAAATCGGAGGCGTAGTATGGCTGGC
>RZYD01000428.1 GCA_009930445.1 Bacteroidia bacterium
AAATAATTTAACAAAAGGGTAATCTCCTCATTGCTGAAGAGGTAGTTCTCCGCAATATCACCAAAACAAAGAAAGACCGATTTATAGGCCATAATATCTGCATTGATTATAGTGGTCAGATGAGACAGGTATCCCAAATCCTGAAAGTCCGCTTGTATTGAATCAGCAGAGCTGGCGGTCAGGCTTTTATTAATAATAATTAAATCTTTTTTACCGGTATAAAGCGTATATGTTTTTTGATTTATGAGGATTTCATTCGATAGAAAATTAATGGTAATGTGAAGTTTTGTTCCTTTTTCAACATCACTGGCCACGGTGACAGGAAATGTGATAGTTTTGTTTGCACCCGATGAAATGGAGTCGATGGAATGGGTGGGTTGAAGGATTGTCAATCCCTGATCGGCACAATATATTTCAATACGATTGCCATAGGCTGTTGCTGATCCGTAGTTGTTTGTTTCAAGGCATAGAAAAGAGGTTTCTCCCGGGAAAAGGGTTCCGTCGTCGTTGTCATTGACTATCAGTTTTTCCAGTTGAATCAAAGGGGCAGAAACAGTTCCGGCGATTTTCAAAACCATGGTATCGATACGTATTTCTAGCGGGAGTTGTGTGTTGTCGGGAGTAGCCGGATCAATATAAAACGAAAACAGGTCTTTTTCCACTACGGTTTCAGTGGTGGAAAACGATATTTCCTGTTCTTGGGTTATTTGTGAAACATAGGGGCTTTCCGTATGCAGCGAACACATTAACCCGGATGCATCAGGATAGGGATACAGGGTTAAATCGACAGAGATATATGCGCCAGCCCGGATAGCCCCTTTGAGTGCAGCGGAAGCGGCAAATTGGTCAGATCGCGCGATTGTTTTTAATCCGGTCAGGTTCATCTTGTCTGTAACTCCTACCGTAATTTGGTCAATAGATACACTGTTTCCTGCCAGAAGAGTAAGCCTGCCTTCAGAGGTCAGGGTAGTTCCTTTTGGAACTGAGGGTGGTGACAAAGAGACGGAATTGGCAGCAGAAAGGTCGGCAAAAGTAAAGCGAATATTGTCTCCGGCAGAAACGCCGCTAACCACTGCTGCCTCCGATGGAACACCTTCACTATGGTTGTATAGGATGATAGAGCCGTCAGGGAAAAGAGAAACTGCTGCTTTTATGTGCATTGTAAAAGAGCCATACGTTCCGCTGCTGACCCAGAAAATTGTTGCTTTTTGATTCGAAATATCAGCAAAGATTCCTTCCTCATTCGATTGATAATCAAACCATGGAGCCAGAAAGGCGGAAATCATTTTTGTTTGTCGAAAAGCATGGGATGGGATGACACAGTAGGGCCAGGGGTGATATTTTTCGCCAAACATAAGAAAACCGGCAGGGTTAACGGTTAATATGTGATGTGATTCTTCAAAAAACGGAAAAGAAAAAGGAAGTATTATGGGTTCATTGTTGGGGTCAGTCAGTTCTGTACCTGATATTTCAGGAAAGGGCAAAGGGGTATATGTAAGGGAATAGTTGTCGTGAAGGGCAAATTGGTAGGGAGATGTACCTCCGGCAGCTTCCAGAACAATGGAAGTGTCGGAAGTATGGTAAATATATTCCGGAGCGATACACTCGGGGTTATCCCGAGTGATGGAGAGGGGAGTACTGGTTATTGTCAGGGCATCCTGTTTTATCGGTCGGGGTAGATGGGATGCGATAGAATTTTGACCGTTTCTGTGGTCGGTTACTTCAAATTCAAGTATTTCACCATTGTTGGTGTGGAAGGGGTCGACACTGTTAATTACAAGGAAGAATTCTGCTGTGTTGGAATCCGGAATGGCTGAGAGGAGCGGAGTGAGATCGAACCCGCCTTCCAGAATGTCGCCGCCGGGAAGGGTTGTGCCGGTGAGGTTTTTGTTGCCGCCCTGATACCTGAAGCAGGGTAGGTCGAGGAGAAATTGGGGGCGATGGATTTCAGGATCAACTGATATCCCTGCGGTTATAAGAATTTTGTCTCGGCTGTTGCTTTTAATTTTATACCGTGCGGTTAACAAGGGGGCGTAATCTCCTTTCACCGTAAGTAATACGACTTCATTATTCCATACCCCGCCGAAGGGATAATCTTCTGCCATGGTTTTGTACATCACATAACAATACCCCTGGTTACCCCATTGATCCCCATAACTGTTGACAAACTTGTAGGCACCAAACTCAGCATCATGGATGTCGGTGACACCATCATTGTTAATATCCAAATGATCGGTATAAAGTCCATCGTGATTAAAATCATAGCGAATGGAGTCGTTATACCCGACGAGAGTCATTCCGTGTGTGGCATTTCCAGCCCAGGAGACAATAAC
>RZYD01000429.1 GCA_009930445.1 Bacteroidia bacterium
GCATTATAAGATATTCAGGGTTTTATCGTTATTTTTTCAGTAAACAATTACACTAAAATACACTATACTAAGGCCTGATGGACGACAACAAAAAAGCATATCGTAAATACACAATTATATTGTGGATTATTTACGGTGCCGCAATGGCATTTGTTATTCTTCTTTTTACTGCTATATCACTGGGATGGCTCGGGTTTATGCCCGGATTTGAAGAATTGGAAAACCCGGATACCAGCCTGGCTTCAGAGATCTATTCTGCTGATGAGGTGCTGCTGGGAAAATACTATATTGAAAACCGTTCCAATACAACGTATGATGAATTATCCCCCAATATTGTAGATGCACTGATTGCCACAGAAGATATTCGTTTTGTTAATCATTCGGCAATTGACGTAAAAGCACTTTTCAGGGTAATGGCAGGGGTTGTTACAGGGAACAACAAGGGCGGCGGCTCGACCATCACACAACAGCTGGCAAAAAACCTCTTTCCACGAAAATCCAATTACAACAAACTGGATATCATTATCATAAAATTCAAAGAATGGGTAACGGCCGTCAAGCTGGAGAGAAACTACACCAAGCAGGAGATTTTGGCGATGTACCTAAACACCGTAGCCTTTGGAAACAACGCCTACGGGATTAAATCGGCCTGCCGGATTTTTTTCAACAAAACCACCGAAGAGGTAACCGTGGAGGAAGCCGCAGTATTGGTAGGTATTTTACGGGCCCCCAGTTACTATAGTCCTGTGCGCCATCCCGACCGGGCCACCAAACGCCGGAATGTTGTTTTAGGGCAGATGAAACGTTACAATTTCCTCTCCCCGACTGAATTTGATTCTATAGCCTCCCTGCCCCTGGATATGTCGGGGTTTAAACGTCAGGACCATACCACCGGACTGGCAAAACACTTTCGGGAATACATCCGTCTGGTGATGCACGACTGGTGCAAGAATCACACAAAAGCCGACGGAACCACTTACAATCTTTATCGTGACGGGTTACAAATTTTTACAACCATCGACTCACGGATGCAGGTGTATGCCGAAGAAGCCATCAACGAACACCTGGGGCTCGACCTCCAGCCTGCGTTCAACCGGCACTGGAAAGGGTACACAAATGGCCCATTTGTCTTTGATAAAAACGAGGCCCCCCAACAAATTGAACAGTTGATGCAATCGGCCATGAAACGCTCTGAGCGCTATCGGAATCTGCGGAATGCCGGTATTTCCAACGACAGCATTCAAAAATCGTTCGGTACTCGCGTTGAAATGACGGTTTTTAGCTGGAATGGGCCCATTGACACCGTTATGAGCCCCATGGATTCGATCCGTTATTATAAAAGCTTCCTGCGCACAGGACTTATGTCGGTAGAACCCTCCACGGGGCATGTCAAAGCCTATGCCTGTGGCCCGGATTACGCATTTTTTCAATTCGACAATGTGACTCATATGCGGCGACAGGTAGGCTCCACCTTCAAACCCTTTTTGTATACCCTGGCCATGCAGGAGGGAGAATTTTCACCCTGTAGCACAGTTCCCAATGTACAAGTCAGTATTGATCTGGGCAACGGCGAAACCTGGGAACCCCGCAATGATTCGGAGGACGAACGGGGCAGAGAAGTCAGCCTGAAATGGGCCTTAGCACACTCCAATAACTGGATAAGCGGAAGGCTGATTAAGCGATACGGTCCACAGCCCGTTATTCAGATGGCACGACGAATGGGGGTAACCAGCGATATCCCGGAAGTATATTCCATTGCCCTGGGTACGGCCGATCTCAGCCTGTATGAAATGGTAGGGGCTCTCAATACCTTCACCAATAAAGGCGTATACATTGAACCGGTTTTTATCACGCGGATTGAAGACCACAACGGCAATGTCCTCGATCAGTTTATGCCGAAACAGCAGGAAGCCATGAGCGAAGAAACGGCCTTTCTTATGATTGAATTACTAAAAGGCGTAGTTCAAACCGGCACTGGCGTCCGACTGCGATATAAATACGGCTTTGATACGCCTATTGCCGGAAAAACCGGGACGACACAAAATAACTCCGACGGATGGTTTATGGGCCTTACCCCAAAACTCACAACCGGCATCTGGACAGGTTGCGAAGACCGCGCTGCGCACTTCAGAACCATAACACTGGGTCAAGGAGCAAATATGGCCCTCCCTGTTTTTGCCCTCTTTCTGGAAAAATTATACGCCGATACAACCCTCAATTTTTATCGCGGCGACTTCGATAAACCGCTCAAACCCCTGTCGGTAGAAATTGACTGTGACAAATGGAATGAACAGCATTCAAAACAAAACAATCCCTATAATGAAGAGAA
>RZYD01000430.1 GCA_009930445.1 Bacteroidia bacterium
TAGGACTTACGCATCAAATTTATCGAAACAAACACTAATACTGTATCATAGCCTTTTTTAAGTGCTAATTACTTATTATTTAAATATAGTTTAAATTTTGAGTTTTTTTGTGATAATAAGATTTATTTGGGACATGCCACAGGAATCCAATGCAAATTGATGGATTCCAACTTATATAAATCAATATTTTTAACAAATTTTATTTCTGCTTGTTTTTTCTAGGGATGATTTCTACAGATTTGGCAAATGTGCTTGGATCCATCAGTGTTAACGTTCGTGACAATGCATCGTTAAAGTTCCATCCAAATATTTTTCTTAATCTTCGTTTACTGATTTTTTCCTTTCCTCCCATAAGATCGCTCAGTCTTTTATAGAGAGAAAGACATGCTTTATTCAGTAAATCCTGATTAAGTGCAGCATTCCTGTCGCTAAGAGACATTGCATCTTCATGAAAAACAGTATCAAGATTCCAATGCAAGCTGTTCTCAATGGCCCAATGGGACCTTATACAATATGCGGAATCGCTAATATCCTTCAAACTTGTAAGATAGTAGCGCATCTCATTTGTCTTTTTGCCTGTGATATTATGGATCATGGTTTTATTCATACAGACCAAGGCATGAACCTTTTTCCAGTCTGAAAATCGTCCTTTTTTTTCACTTACTGTCAACGGATACATAAAGAATGCTCTTTCTTCAAGTTGGTTATGGCTTATTTCACTAGTCATATAGTAACAACCGTCAACAATCTTGAGTTTCTCAAAATTCTCATTAGTGAATAACTCTTGTGCAAATTGTGAGGATTTACCTTGATTGCCCTTTAAGCCTCCTATATAATCACCTTTTGCATCAACAATAATACTGATTGTTTTAGTTTGCATATGCATAGCATCAAAAGTAACTACCGTATCCTTTAAATTCATTTTAGAAAGTATAAGCTGAGCATGAGGAATCTCATTAGTTTTACATTCAATTGCTTCAGAATATATACATGTTTCTGAATCTTGATCATATACGTTGAGAATCTGAAGGTCTTTAATTTCCTCTGCAGTTCCTGATTTTCGTCCTGTCCCTCGTAGTTGCTTACCATCTACTGATACAATCTTCTTCTGTGGAACCGGAAGTTTTAAAGCTTTCCTAATTGCCGTATCAGAATTGCTTAAGACTTTTACCAATAATGAATTAATCTCATCAGGCTTAATGAGTCCTAATATTCTCCTAAAGGTATCGTGGCTAGGAATAGCTTCCTTGTCGAAGATACGCTTATAGAGTTTTTTGTTGGATTTCCAGAAGTCTTCTGTTGAGAGACAACTTTCTGAACCTGCTAAAGTAGCAAGAAATAGCATAAGAATAATTTCATTCATATGGTATGTAATTCGTCCCTGTACCCTAGGATCTGCTACATCAGCAAATATTTTAAGAATCTTCTTTAGAACACGGACCCTTGTTTCAGTTCCAGCTTCTTTAATAACTATGATACTAGAGGACTGAAAATCATCAATCTGCATTCTTAATGTATCAAACTCCATTATATTTACCTCCTATTTCAAATGATATTGATTTTTTTGTAGCAAGGCTCTTCAGCCTCTCAAAAAGCTCAGAAAGATGCCAGGAGCCATTTACATATACCGCATACAGATTTGCTGATAGTGCAATTATCTCTTCTCTCTCAACTCCAAGGCCATCTTCTATCTTTGATCTAACCTGACGCCTAAGAGTTGGAAGAAAATATTCCTCTTCCTCACTCAATTTTTTATCTAAGTTCAAATTTGGAAACACAATGGATAACCAGCTACCTTCATATCCCATCTGGCTTTCCATTCCCTCATAACCAAGAACAGCTTTAACGAAAAGAATATCAGCATTCATTCCACGTTTTTGGGGATTTATTCTCAGAACACTGCACAAAACCTCAGCAATACGACAAAACCCATAACGAAAAACCTTTATTCCAGGTTTAACAGGAGGTTTTGATAGTATTAATCCATCTGTTTCAGTTACAATTCCCAAATATTCATCACACTTAAATACAGGATAACTCTTTTCTGGCACCCTTTGAGAGTGTCCTCTGTAAAGCGCATATCCAGTTTTTGTTTTTTTTACATAAATACCCTTTTTCTTATACTTAAGTACCCAATCTGGTAAAGGTTTCATATTACCCCCTTGTATTAAGTTAAGTTTAATACACAATAAAAAGGAAAGCAAGAAAAAAAGTAGTTTTCCCCTCAAAATGAGGATTTTTTTAACTTTTTATACTTGCTTTAATGCCTGCTGTAAAACTAATTAGTATTCATTTTTATTTATTTGGTGCGTAACTCCTA
>RZYD01000431.1 GCA_009930445.1 Bacteroidia bacterium
GGAAGCCGTTCGCATGCATCCCAATAGCCAGCAATTGTATTTTACCCATGAAGGTACAGGTACCTCCGATGTACTGTACCTCGATTCTGCTGCAACCTTGCATCCGTTATCCCCGTGGTTCGCCTCCTACGCCGCATTAATGCAATGGAACAGCGGGTATGAAGGGTTATGCTTTTCTCCTGACGGTTATTTTTTGTACTCCGCAATCGAACGGCCTATGCGCTTCGAAGAGGCCATCCCTGATGCATTAGCAGTGGCAAAGATATGCCCGGTGGTAAAGTTTTCCCTCAGGAAAAATGAAAATCCGCCGGTTATTTTTGGCTATCCCCTCCAGCGTCAGGAAAATGATAATGGGGTTAGTGCTCTCCTAACGCTGAATGACTCTACACTGATTGTGGCGGAACGTGCCTGGTTGCGAACAGAAAAGAAAAACATCGTCCGTCTCTTTACCGTTAATCTTAATAATACCGTGTGCATCGATGATTTACCTTTTGATTTTTATGGTATTACTGAAGTTTTCCGACCGAAATTATTACTGAATGCCACGCATGAAATCCCTCTCCGCGAGCAATCGGTTTCTACCGGAAATGTGGAGGGAATCACCTTCTCCCACGACAAATCTTTTCTGCTTCTGGTTACCGATAATAATTACGGAAATCAAACAGCTACACCCACACAGTTATATGTGTTAAAAATTGATGAAAACCCCTGACCAATGCTTATCTTTGCAAATAAATACTATAGATAAAAATGAAAAGATCGATAAAACTTGCCATTGCTTTCGCCGGAATCCTTGTGATTATGGCAATTACAAAACCCAGTGAAGAAAGTTTTAACTCCTTTCTGGATAAAAAGTACTCCATTGAGGAAAATTCCACCCAGAATGATTTGGAAATTCTGCTGAATAAAGCCATTAAATCGGGCGTAAATGTTCAGGCGCAAACCTATAAAACCTATTCCAACCATACCCTTTATGCAGAAGTCATTACGCAGGAAATTCTCGACGAAGAACGCTATATTGGTATTTTTGGCTTCTGGATTCAAATTAGCCGCTAATTGATATTTATAGGATTTTGCCAAATACCAACTTGTTTTCTGTGACTATTTGGCTCCCGTATCCCTCCTCTGAACCATTTCTTTTCCCTTAATACAGGCCTCCGACTATCCCCATCTACACACCCTTCTGACTTGTTGCAAACCACATCCACGAAAAACTAAGTAGCTGTCATTCCGAACGGAGTGAGGACTCATCGATCAAAATTCTATATTTGTTCAGTTTTTACCGGACATTAATAATTTATTTTCGTATAGATTAATACTATTCATTATATTTGCACTGTTAATATTTTAAACAGTGATAATATGACGAAAAATGAGATTCAGGAGCAACGAATGCGGGGCTATTTTATTGATGCCACGCGGACCATTTTAAAAGGAGAGGGCCTTAGGGCAGTAAGTGTGCGTAACATTGCGGAAATTGCAGGATATAGTTATGCCACATTATACAATTATTTCAGGGATGTAAAGGATCTGGTTTTTGAATGCGTATGCGATTTTCAAAACGAGTGTACCCGGTTTGTGGAAGAGAAAGTGGGAGAGGAAGGGCCAGGCTTGCGCAGAATCCGGGCGATCACCATCGCCTATATGAAGTATTTCGTGGAATATCCCGGGATTTTCGAACTCTTTTTTATTGAGAAACCATCCGAAATTGCCAATAAGCAGCCTACCGTTGAACAGATTAACAATTTTCTCGACCAATTGTGTGCGGCCGACTGGCGTTTTGAGACCCGGCAGGGATTGCCCGATGACAAGCGGGATGAGTTGCGTAATCAGCTCAAATATCTTTCTTCGGGGATGTTGTTGTATTACCTGCACCGCCGGGAAGACCTCACGTATCAGGAGTTTTTCAATAATGCCCATAAGCAGATTTCTGCTTTGTTTGCGACCATCCTGTAATCGTTGGAACCTTGAGGGCAATGCGCATCGTGACTTCGGTAACCAATGGATTTTTGGCGAATTGAAACCAATTTGAAAAAAATACGTATCCGACAGTGTTACCGCTAAATTATTTAAAAACTTACATTACACATTCGAAAACCGGCCATTTTTTTTGCCGGTTTTTTTTTCTATAGGAGAACCCGAATTGCTAAATGCAATGGACAATTGATTATTTTTGCAATCACAACGTAAAAACATTCATCCTAATCAATAACAAAACATGAAGAACGTAATTTTTTTAACAGCTTTGCTTGCTCTGGGAGTTTTTGGCAGTATCCGCGCTCAAAGCGATGAAGCCCGTCGGTTTGCCATTAAATC
>RZYD01000432.1 GCA_009930445.1 Bacteroidia bacterium
AATTTACTGCTGCTGCTCGAGTTAACAGCAAAAATGGGCGTTCCTGTAAAGCCAAACAGATTATACTTTTTGAAGGCTCTGGTAATGGAGGTGTGCATATCGCCAAACTGCGAACGGTGGCATTCATCGAAAATAACAACGATACGCTGGTTGAACGAAAGATGGTTTTTATACCGCTTGATGAGTATGGATAATTTTTGAATCGTCGTAATGATAATCCGTGAAGCCGGATTTTCAAGTTGCTTTTTCAGAATAGCCGTATTGGTGTTGCTGTTGGCCGCCCCTTTTTCAAACTTATCGTATTCCTTCATGGTTTGATAGTCGAGGTCTTTCCTGTCGACTACAAACAACACTTTGTCGATAAAGGGCAATTTGCTTGCTAACTGAGCTGTTTTGAACGAGGTTAAGGTTTTACCGCTTCCGGTGGTATGCCAGATATAGCCCCCACCTTTGATGCTCCCGTAGGTTTTATAATTGTTGGAAACAGCTATTCGGTTCAGAATACGTTCCGTGGCCACAATCTGGTAAGGACGCATAGCCAGCAGAAGCTTTTCGGAAGTAAAAACACAATACTTTGTAAGCAAGTTTAGCAAGGTGTGTTTGGCAAAGAATGTACGGCCAAAATCCATTAAATCGGTAATTGGCCGGTTGTTGGCATCGGCCCACCAGGAGGTAAACTCGAAGCTGTTGCTGGTGCGTTTCCCCTTTTTTATGGCTCCGTCGCCCAACTCCCTGATATGCGTAAAACGGGTGGTATTGCTGTAATATTTTGTAAAGGTACCGTTCGAAATTACAAACAATTGTATGTATTCAAACAAGCCGCTGCCTGCCCAAAACGATTCCCGGTTATACCGATTAATCTGGTTGAAGGCCTCTTTAATATCCACCCCCCGTTTTTTGAGCTCAATGTGTACCAGGGGCAAGCCGTTTACCAAAACAGTAACATCGTAACGGTTTGGACGCTGACCATTATCAACTGTATATTGGTTTATAACCTGCAGTTTGTTGTTGTGGATATTGCTTTTATCGATCAGGTAGATATTTTTTACGGTGTCGTCGTCACGGCTAAGCAATTGGATATGGTCTTCCTGGATAATGCTTGTTTTTTCCTCGATGCTGATGTTTTGGTTGGCAATTTTACTTTTGAAGAATTGCTCCCATTCGGAATTGGTAAACTTGTAATTATTCAAGGCTTCCAATTGATAACGCAAATTGGTTATTAATTCTTCTTCTGAAGTAATGGGCAAATAATCGTAAGCCTGAGTTTTGAGCAGTTCAATAAACGCTTTTTCCAGCTCAGCTTCGGTCTGATATGAAGTTTCCTTGCGGTAAAGCGATTTATATTCGGTTACTACTGTGCTTTCGGGGGACTCTGTGATTATGTTGTAGTTCATGGAAATTATTTTTTTGTATTTGGTTTTCTTTGATATTCCTCACAACACTGCGTTTTGCTTGGAATAAAGACGTGGTGGTTTGAGAGATTTCTCGCTTCGCTCGAAATGACGGCAATATCAAGTGTATTGAGGTTTCTCGCTTCGCTCGAAATGACAGCTGTGTCAAGTGCATTGAGGTTTCTCGCTTCGCTCGAAATGACGGGCTTGCCTGAAAGAGAGGAGGAGAAGGAGTTGGCGGCGGAGCCGCCAACTCCTTCTCCTATTACCTTACCCGGCGCGTTGTCATTCCGACCGAAGGGAGGAATCTCTCCATTCATCATATCGTTGTCATTCCGACCGGAAGTAGGAATCTCACTGTTCAATATGTTATTGTCATCCTGACCGGAGGGAGGAATCTCACTGTTCAATATGTTATTGTCATTCCGACCGGAGGGAGGAATCTGTTTCTTTTCCTCGCTTTGCCCGGAATGACAATTGCTTTCTTGAGGAGAAACGGAAGGAATCTCCCTGTTTTGTTCCAATTCGTTTACTAAATCATTTACTTGTTGAAAGAAAGAAACCTTTTCACGAACAAATCCTTTCTCTGTCACAAGCGCCTTCCATTCAGGATTCTTTTTATTTATTAAATCCTCCTTCTTTTGGCGGTTCCATTTTTTAAGTTCTTTTTCTCTCTGAATAGCTAAATCGAAATAAGGAAACTCTTCGTAATAAATGCAATACTCTAGATTATATTTATCTGTGAAAGAATTTTTTATCAAGTGGGTTTTGTGTTCATAAATCCTACGACATAAATCGTTTGTAACACCAATATACAATGTTTTCCGGTTTTTATTAGTCATTATATAGATATAGCCAGAATGGTTCATTCTTAAAAGTTATTAATCACTAATTTGAAATTCAATAATTGTTCTCTGTAATAT
>RZYD01000433.1 GCA_009930445.1 Bacteroidia bacterium
AAAATCGGTTATAATACCTACTTGGGAATGGAAAATCGGTTATAATACCTACTTGGGAATGGAAAATCGGTTATAATAGATATTTAAGATAGCGTAGTGTTATTTTTTATTATAATATAATAAAACAGGTAAGAATAGGTAGTTTTAGGACAAAAGATAATGGGGTAAAAAAGGTTTGCAGAGCAGGTAAAAACATTTTTATCCACCGTGTGGAGGGAAGAGCCTTTGGTCAGTGGAAACAATTCATTTACAAGAAGTTATGGAAAAGGCTTATTTTTATCAAATATAGGAGGGGTATAATCAGATAGCAAGTTTCGGAATAGTTTTTTTTATTAGATTATGTAGGAAGTTATTTTTCATTATTTTGGTAGGCATATTGGTCGCAGTAGTGTATAATATCATTAATACACATAGGTATAATATTAAATAGTGGGATAATTCCGGTGAGGGGGTTAGGGGGTATGAGTAGTACAACAAGTAGCATCAGAATGGGAGTGTTGGTGGCAAAAACACGTCATGTTGGTCATGGAAAAGGGTAAGGGATTTATTGAAGGTAAGTTCTACTTGTCCAATGGCGCCGTGACGATATTTAGAAATGGTAAAGATTGTTTTTCCGTCTTGGTTATCTTCTCCGTAGTATTCGGGTCTATAGATAAAGAACACGCCGTCGGCATCTTGTTCCAGTGAGCCAGATTCTCTGAGGTCTGAGAGTTTAGGTATTTTATCTCCGGAGCGGGATTCTATTGATCTACTAAGTTGGGATAGGGCTAATAGGGGGATATTAAGTTCTTTAGCTATAGCTTTTAGGTTTCTACTTATAAGGCTCACTTCTTGTTCTCTGTTAGTATTTTTCTTTGTTGTTGGGTTGATTAGTTGTAGGTAATCAATAATAACCATATCTATTTTATTTTTTTCTTTTGCTTGGCGTGCGAGGCTTTTGATGTCGTACACGGAGAGGATAGGGGTGTCGCAGATATAGATAGGTAGTCCATAGAGCTTACTGCTTTCCAGGTTTATTTGTTTTATTTCGAGGTCTGAGAGGTGTCCTTTGCGTAATTTCTCACAGGGGATACCTGTCTCATAGCTAATAAATTTTTGTGTCACCTGTTGGGATGACATTTCGAGGGAGAATATCAATATTTTTTTATTAAATTTTTTTGCTGCATTATAAGCTATGCTGAAGGCGCAACTACTTTTCCCCATCCCGGGTCTGGCGGCTAATATCAGCATATCGCTATTATGGAATCCCCCTGTTTTAGCGTCTAACTCGCTGAACCCGGAGGGCACACCGGTAAATTTCTTGTTATTATTTTCTATGACATTATAGATGGTTTCACAGAGGCTCTCGTCTAAAGAAAATATCTTATGTGCTGATATGCGTCCGTTGAGGTGGAACAGTTCTGATTCTATCGTAGTGATAGTATCAAAGATATCTGTGGAGTTGTCATAGGCTATATTCACGGACTTAGCGCCTATGCGTACTATCTCCCGTCGCAGGTATTGCTGGATGATAATATGTACGTAGTGGTCTAAGTTCTCTGTAGAGGCGATGTTATTAGTAAGCATAGCAATATAACTACGGCCTCCGACATATTCCAATTGGTTATGGAATTGCAGATACGTAGATATAGTAAGGATGTCTATGCCTTCATTCTTATGGTATAGTGTGCATATCGCATCATAGATAACTTGGTGGATCTCTTTGTAGAACATCTCTTTGCGTAAGATAGGATATACCTCTGCTATCTTTTTTTCTATCATAAGGCATCCTAACACCGACTGTTCTAATTCTATTGCTTGTGGTGGTATCTTATCCATTCTCTATCTCGTTAAATATATTTCCTATGTAATCACTCTGTTTCCTATCGGTAACTATAGTATTCTCTATTCTTTTTATCCCGTTATATGTTATGCTTACTGATAATAATATGTGCTTGGAAATTTTATAATAAGACCAATGCATATATTTCATCAGGCAATACATATATAAGTCACGCTGTAGTGTCCAATGTGGGTTCGTTTTTATTGTCCTGTAGTTTCCCCTGTGGCGTAATTTCACCAATGGGTATCCCCGTAGTTCAAAGGAATTTAATATTTTCTCAGGTGTTATCATGGTATCGATATAGTGCTACTGTTTTTTTTTCCTCTCCCACGACTATCCGCTCCGTGGTGATCTTGCCCCCGTGTATTGTGCGGAGGTCGTGGATGCGGCCTTTGTAGTTTAGTATCCCCAAATTTAGAATTATCTGCATCCCTGTCAATCCTTCGGGATGCTCTTTTAATGCTTTTATTAATTTCTCGTTCTGG
>RZYD01000054.1 GCA_009930445.1 Bacteroidia bacterium
TGCCCAACATTTTGGTTGTTTTTCAGTTCAATGGGTCATGTTTTGTGCTTTCTTGCATTAACCGGAAAAAGCATGTGATATGAAGATAGGTTGTTATGTTCTTTTAATATATCCTTAAAAAGGCTAATCGTTAACTGTCAATAATCTCTATTTGCGATCTGATTGATGTTGAATGGCACTTTTTGAAATAATTTTTGCATCAATTAATGAAATCAGCTGTCCGAAAACCGATGTGAAAAAAAATGTGTGGTTTTATCCATGTAGTTAATGTTTTGTGGTAAAGACAAAACCACAAAAAAGAGTTGGGTTGACCTTCGGGTCACCCTTCTCTTAATGTTTTACCGGACAACAGTGAAAAAAATATAATAATCAAGGCATCGGAACCTCTTCGAACCAACGATTCCATATCGTTTCGAATGTGCCATCGGCCTTCATGGCATCAAGGTGGTCTTGCCATTGAAGAACAGTAGTGGCAGGTGTGCTGAGGCTGAATGCGATATAATCCTTGAAGTTTAAAGCTTCCATATGTTGTGTCAGGTTACTCAATGGCACCTCGCTGATATCAGCCAACCATTTCACATCTAAATCGGTCATAAGCAATGCCTGAACCTCGCCGCTTATCAATTGGTCAAAGGCTTCCATGGAGGTGCGTGAAGTAGCAACGATATTTTGGAAGTTGTTGTTTATCAGAAAATCATGGGTGAACCAACCATTGGGTGTGGCAATGGATTCTAACGCTTTTGCCTGTTCAAGTGTTTCAATAGTCAATCCTGAAGAAGCGAGCGTATAAAAATAGGTTCTGCTTGAGGAAATCGGACCAACCCATTGAAACATATTTTCGCGTTCCGGGGTGCGGGCGGTATTAAACAGTGCACTGTTTGGCAGGTATTGCACAATGGCGTAAGCATTATTCCATAAAGTCAGGTTGATGCTGTTAACATACCCTGTTCTCACCATAATTTCATTCACAATGTCTATGGAGGAGCCTCTAACTTCAGCTGAGGTCCCATGGCCATATTCAAAGCTGGTTGGTGGTGAATTTTCAGTATAAAGTTGAATGGTTCCTGAGATGTAATTTTCGGGCATAAATGGTATGTATTTGCGCACAATTGATACGGTATTTTTATTTTTAATCATAGATTCTATCTCGGTCTGAACACTGTTTACTGCTGCATCGCTTACATCTTTTGAAAAAGCAATATAATAATAGACAGTACGGTAGCTTGTTACTACATGAACGTTTTCTAAATAATAACCCGAAGGAAGTGCGGATACTAAATGGTAAAAATCGCTTGCGATAAATCGTATCTCACTATTCATAAATGCGTCCAGTGCCTCACTGTAGGTTTCGTAATACACCAGATTTGTAAAACCCATGTCTTCGAGGGTAGTTGTCTCCCACCAATCGGTTACCACAGCTATGGAAGGAAGCTCTTTACACTCTTCAATGGAGAGGGGAAAGACAAAATTCGATTCTCCATTCTCAAAAATGGCATACATTCCCTTACTTGTTGGCCCGGCCCATTTAAACAGATCAGTGCGTTCAGGGATATACGTTGTTGATAACAATGCTTTGTTAGGGCCACTTAAGATCGCATTATAGGCCTCTTGCCATGTATCGGCCATACTCATTTCCATATCGACACCTGCCTTTAGCATGGCCTCAGCAGCAATATCGGCATCTATTCCAACAATTTTCTCATTGTCAGGAAAAACGTAAGGGACGAATTCGCTACCGAAAACCTGAATGGTTTCTTCATCGTTGTTGTCCTCTTTTTTGCAAGTAGTAAAAAATAGCACCACCAATGCCAGCACAAATAAAATTTTTATTGTTTTCATCTTTAAAAACGGATTATGTTAAATAAAATTAATTAGTTGATTACCTTGGTTTTTTTACACTTATAGCATCGGAACTCCTTCGAACCGACGATTCCATATTGTTTCGAATGTACCATCAACCTTCATGGCATCAAGGTGATTTTGCCATTGCTGAACAGTAGCCGCAAGAGTGCTCAGGCTGAATGCGATATAACTATTAAAGTTTAGCGCTTCCATTTGTTGGGTAAGATTGCTCATGGGAATTTCGGAGCACTTACCGATCATGTTACCAAACCATCTATTCAATGTTATATCGTGCAAATTTACCACTTTCTGCCCCATGCTTTTATTGCGTGTATGTGCCCAGCATGATCAGAGCACACCCGACCGAAAGCCCTTGAAAATGTTCGAAAGTAGAACTATTTTCTTTCAAAAGCAATAGCTCAGGTTTATTAATCAGGAGGGTGTAAGTCCCTTATGAAGGGAAGTGACACTCCGATGTAAATATTAATCAGGAACTACCCCACCTTTCGATCGAAAAGTATACCACATATTCACCCCATGAGTAACTGTATTATGTTCATATAACATGCTAAGTATGGATACAAAGCAAAAGATTGTTATCAAGAGTCACCGAAAAGGTAAAAGTCAACGATGTATTTCACGTGAACTTCAAGTTAGCCCTAAAACCGTCAAGCGATGTATTGAAGCCTACGAACAAATACAAAAAAGTGGCATTTCATTGGCAAAAGCCCAATCGGTTTATTTAAGCACAATGCTGGTTTATTAAACAGGTGAACGGTTTAAGGTAAAACTAACCCGTGAAGTAAAGGCATCAATATCGATCAGCTTTTAGAAGGTAACCGACAAAAAAGTAGCAAAGAACGTTTAAGCATCTGGAACGTATTCTTCTGTATGCATTAGGATCTTTGCAGGTTAACAAGCGTAACACTTTATCTATATTAAGGCCATCGAGCTTTGATAACCAAATCGTTTTGCCGATAATGGTTATAGCCTCCTCTCGTTTGGTTATAATGCTGGCTGTTGCCAGAAATGTTTCTGTCAACTTAAAAGCATATCCGTATTTCAATCCAAAATAATTCCTACCTTTACATTCATAACCAATATTAACGTCTTCATGAACAAAATCACAACTTACTTCTCATTACTCCTGTCCTTTTCTATCCTCCTGAATTTATCAGGTTATACCCAAGCCATTTCTGATCGTCTTGTTTTTTATTACCCTTTTCATGGTTCATCCATAGATGAAAGTGCCAATGGATATCACGCAGTTGCCATGGGACCTGAACTTGTTTCCGACAGAAAAGGAATCCCGGATGAAGCCTATCATTTTGATGGTATCGACGATTACATTTTGATACCGGATCTGGATGCCATTGAATGTGACTTTCCTGTTTCTTTTGCCTTTTGGACCAAACTGGATACCCTTAATATCAAATTAAACCAATTTATAGGAACAGATCAAAGATTTAATGATTATAATGGTTTTAGAATCAGCACATCCTCCGATAATTTGGGGTCAATCGTCGTGAATTATGGAAATGGATATGGTGCGGCCAGTTCCTTTAACAGAGTCTCAAAAATTAGTGATACTACATTAACCACAGGGAAATGGTACCATGTTGCCAGTGTACTTCAATCGCCTTACTCCGTCAAAATATTTATTAATGGGGTTAATGCAGGCGGATATATCGCTGGAGAAGGGGATCCGTTTGTTGCATATTCCGAAGATGGACAACCAAAAATTGGCATTTTCCCGGGAAATTTATCAAGCCCTGAGACGAATTATTTGCTGGGTGCCTTAGATGATGTAGCCATGTGGCACAGAGCCCTCTCAGATCAGGAAATCCTGAATCTGTATCAGGATGATCTGCTTGGAAATGATGTTTTTCTGAGTAAGGAAACCCCTCAATTTCAGGTTTTCCCGAATCCGGCCAAAAATAATCTGAATCTCTCAATACCTTCAGAAAATGACAACGGCTTGTTCTGCGTTGAAATCATCGCGGTGAATGGCTCTGTTATAAAAAGCAGGCCAAGGGTATCTCCCGGAATTATCACCTTTTCTGTTTCGGATATAAAAACAGGCTTATATATGATTCGAGTTTCCGGAAATGAAAAGGTTTATTTTACGAAACGTTTTATTAAACAGTAGTTCGTTCCAAAGCCACTACCGATTAAGCATACATTTAGGGAGCAGCTAAACCAATTATTGAACAACCCATCCAACGGTACACTTCTGTTTTCTCCCCCAGTTAACCCGGGAAGAAATGATTTCGCAGCCGGCAGATACTACTAATCTACTAATACGGCTCAACCCGATAGGCAGAGCGCCACCAGCTGTAATGCTGCCGCTGTAATTCATCCAACGTCGGATATTTATAAAAAATCGTATTTTCCTGATCGGCAACAAAGAATCCGTTCTTTATGGTTTGGAATAGAATATCGCCTTTGTAAAACCGAATAATGGTTTTTGTAGGTTTTGACTCCTTGCTTTGCAGGTCGATCAGGCAATCACGCATGTGATTAATATTGGAGTACGGCAAATTAGTGGAGTATCCCGACACCGGATTGGTAGCCAGTTCGCCCAGCCGCAGTTCTACAAACACCAGCTTCGGGAAACGTACCGCATTGGAGGGGTTGGTCATAAACTTGCCATAAGCAACCGGGTCGAGATTACTGGCAACACGGGGACTGACCGGACATAGTTGCTGGTACAGATGCAGGGGTGTTGCCTCCTGGGGATCATATTGCGATTTTTCCAGCTCCAGTGTCTTGCCATCCTCAGTGGTAATATACAAGTTCTTTAATGCCTTTATGGGAACATGCTCCAGCACCCGGTAGGTGGAAAGATATTTTGAACGCTTTGGCCTGCCATCGGCTTGCGGAATACACTCCTTTTCGATAATATGTAGCGGAAAATATCCGGGTTCCAGCATTTCCTGATCCACTTCAAAAAACATCGCCTGCCCTTTCGTACGCTTTTTTGCCCCCACAGCCAAATAATCCCCAAAATCCTGCGGGGCCAGCATACTGGATATTAATGATTCCGGCGTCATCGACAAATACACATATTTTTTCATTTTTACCTCCTGTTCCATTTGTTACTCATTTTCTTCTTACTAACGTTCAAAAGTAATAATTATTTAGTAATTTTTTGGTTTACATACTGGATATTCCTTGTTAATCCCTCATATCCGCATCGTTCCAGCGAAGTATTACGAAAATCATTTTTGAAGGTAGCCCGATCCAGCAGGGCCAAACCCTTCTCCTCCAACCGGGCAATTATAGGTAATGTTTCAAACTGTGGTTCCTGATGTGGTTTTGCAAAACGATTCCAGGGGCATACCTGCTGACAAATGTCACATCCGAAGATGGAACCATTAAACTGTGTTTCCATTCCCGGCGCTATCGCACCCTTATGCTCAATGGTCAGGTAGGCTATACATTTGCGTGCATCCAGTTTACCGGGCGCCACCAGTGCGCCGGTAGGACAAGCATCGAGGCACCGGGTACAGGTACCACAGCGGTTTTCCATGGGCAAATCCACAGCCAGTTCCAGATCACAAAATATTTCCCCAATAAAAAACCATGATCCCATTTTTGGATGAATTAAGCAGGTGTTTTTCCCAATCCAACCCAGTCCACTTTCCTGAGCCCAGACCTTTTCAAGTACGGGGGCCGAATCAGTGAACACGCGAAAGTTAACAGTACCAAAAGTAGCGTTAATCCATTTACCCAATATGTTGAGTTTTTCCCTGATTACAGGATGATAATCCCGGCCACGGGCATAGCGGGCAACCGAATAAGGGGCAGAATGCTGCGGGGCTTCATGGTAATAATTATAGAGTACAGTAATGATACTCTTTGTATGTTCAACCAAAAGGGCCGGATCCAGCCTTTTGTCGATATTTCGCTGCATATACGCCATTGTGCCGTGATTATTTTCCGATAACCAGGATTCAAAAATCGATTGATATCTTGTCAATGGCCGTGCAGAGGCGATCCCACAGGCTGAAAAACCCAATGCTATCGCCTTTTTTTTTATTGCTTCTGATTTTTGCGCTGGACTCATCACCGGGTTAATCAAACAAAGAATTTTGTTTACCAGGGATTAAACGCCCCAGATGATGAAATGCATGTTCGGTCACTTCGCGTCCGCGCGGGGTACGTACAATAAATCCTTCCTGAATAAGAAAAGGTTCATATACCTCCTCAATGGTACCCGGGTCTTCCCCAACTGCCGTTGCAATCGTGGTAAGCCCCACAGGACCTCCCTTAAATTTATCAATAATCGTAGAAAGAATCTTATTATCCATTTCATCCAGTCCGTTGGCATCCACATTTAAAGCCTCAAGGGCATATTTGGCAATTCGGAGGTCGATAATACCATTGCCTTTAATTTGCGCAAAATCACGGACACGACGCAACAGGAGGTTGGCGATTCGTGGCGTCCCCCGCGAACGCCCTGCAATTTCCATGGCAGCCTGATCTTCCACCGGAACATTGAGAATGGATGCGGAGCGTAACACAATTAACTTCAGCGTTTGGGCATCATAATAATTCAATCTTGAGGTGATGCCAAATCGTGAACGTAAGGGTGCGGTAAGCAAACCCGAACGGGTAGTTGCGCCAATCAGGGTAAAAGGATTCAGCGCTATTTGCACGCTGCGGGAGTGAGGCCCGGTATCAATTAGGATGTCAATTTTATAATCCTCCATTGCAGAATAAAGGTACTCCTCTACAATCGGATTGAGCCGGTGGATCTCATCAATAAACAGCACATCGTTCCGCTCCAGATTAGTCAGCAGGCCGGCAAGTGCGCCCGGCTTATCCAATACCGGACCAGAAGTCATCTTTACCTGCACACCCAGTTCATTGGCGATAATATACGATAGGGTAGTTTTTCCCAACCCGGGGGGGCCATGCAACAACACATGATCTAACGCTTCTTCCCTGCTACGGGCAGCAGAACAAAAGATCTTCAGATTCTCAACTACCTTAGGCTGTCCCGAAAAGGTGGCAAAATCAGTGGGCCGTAATGCATTCTCATATTCCTGATCGACAGGAGCCAGTTGCTCCTTTTCGGGGTTACGATTTTCGTTCATACTATTCATTTTTGCATTTCAAAGGTAATAATTCTTATCTTAGTGGCGTAATTATTCATGATCAGCTGCAGAAGAATAGATAAACGATTGCCGACAAAGGCCTGACTGCCGCTACCTCTGAATAGAATAAATTAACAATGGTTCGAATGAACGTTACGCTTGCTCTGATTATCCTAACGGTAATCTTCCCGGTGGTTTCCCGGGCACAAACCCATGAAGGGTCAGTAAAAATCATGCAACCTGCCGAATTAGATACCTTACTGGCGCTTGATAAAGCCTGGCACCAAAATAATCCCACCTGGGAAGGATACCGTATTCAAGTATTTTTCGACGCCGGAAACAACTCGAAACGAAAAGCCCAGGACGTTATCGAGAATTTTATTGCCGAATTCCCTGAAATCGAAGCCTATCTAACCTTTAACGAACCCTATTACAGGGTCAGAGTGGGTAATTTTCATACCCAGCTACAAACCGCAAAAGCTTTAAAACAGATAAACCGGAAATACCCCGGCGCTTTTATCGTGAAAGAAGAAATAAATCCTGCAATCCCTTCCTTTCAGGCAAGTAAAGCTATGGAAGAAAAAATAATTGAAGGAGATGGAGTTTTTCCCGAACCATAATAGGGTATTAACTGTTATACAAAAAACCACCAGCTATGAATGAAATAATCGTAGGCATAGATTTTAGCGATTGCAGTTTAAATGCCCTTGAGCATGCTGCTGTTGTAGCGCAGAAAACCAGCCGGAATATCCTGATGGTTTTCGTGAATAATCCAAACCGCAGCACTAACCTGGTGAGCGGCAATGTGGATATAATTGCAGAAGCCAAAGAAAAACTGGACGAACTGGCCAAAACTTATCAAAAAAAATATTCTGGCGTTATGATAAGCTTCAATATCAGGGAAGGAAAAGTGTTTGACCGCATCTGTGCCCAGGCAGAAGAAAGTGAAGCCTACATGATTGTTGTAGGAACCCACGGTGCCAGTGGTTTTGAAGAATTCTGGATCGGAAGCAATGCACAAAAAATCGTATCCATGACCCCCTGCCCTATTCTTACCATCCGACACAGCCGACAAATTCATAACGAACTAAAAATAATTGTCTTTCCTGTCGACAGCACACTCGAAACCCGTCAAAAAGCACCCTTTACCGGCGAAATAGCGATAGCCTTCAACGCCACCATACATATCCTGAAACTCTACTCTACCAGCGTTGATGCAGTCCGGGCCACAGTAGATGCCTACGCACGGCAAGTAAAAGAGTATTTTGATTCCATGGAAATAAAAAATATTCTTATTGAAAAAGAAGCGGATAATATCACCAATACAACACTGGAATATGCCCGGGAAGCAGGAGCAAATTTGATCTCCATCATGACAGAACAGGAAAAAACCGCGATGAACTGGTTTCTTGGAACCTATGCAAACCAAATGATTAACCATTCAGAGATGCCTGTATTAAGCATCCGTCCGAAAGAATATATCCGGACTTTATCGAGATAAAACTTACCCCAGGATCACGAATCGTCGGCGGCGCTCAAATCACAGGAGAAACGTCTGAATAAAATAACAAAAAAACCTCCGGATCAGCATCCAGAGGTTTTTCTCTTTATTGCTGAAAGCTGATTAACAACGATTGATTGCGTTAAGGTCGTTGAAAGCAATTTTCAAACGCTCTACCATTGAAGTTTCACCAGCACGTAGGAATTTTCGAGGATCATAGTACTTTTTATTGGGCTTATCTTCACCCTCAGGATTACCGATCTGGCTCTGCAGATAGGCATGATTACTGGCTTCATAGGCACGAACTCCATCCCAGTAGGCCCACTGTGTATCGGTATCGATGTTCATCTTGACCACACCATAACCAATAGCCTCACGGATCTCTTCCTGGCTGGATCCCGATCCACCATGGAATACAAAACATACCGGCTTTTCACCCGTATTGAACTTCTTCTGGATGTACTTCTGTGAATTATCGAGAATCTTTGGCTGCAACACTACATTCCCGGGTTTATACACACCATGTACATTCCCAAAAGAAGCCGCAATGGTAAAGTTCGGACTAATCTTTAGCAACTCTTCGTAAGCATACGCAACCTCCTCTGGCTGGGTGTACAGCTTACTGGTATGAACGCTACTATTGTCAATACCATCTTCTTCACCTCCTGTGATTCCCAGTTCGATCTCCAGCGTCATATCAATTTTTCGCATGCGTTCGAGGTACTTTTTACAAGTTTCTATATTCTCTTTCAGGGGCTCTTCAGAGAGGTCGAGCATATGTGAGCTGAAGAGCGGTTTCCCAAACATTTCATAATGCTTTTCGCCAGCATCAAGAAGGCCATCAATCCAGGGAAGAAGTTTACGTGCAGCGTGGTCGGTATGAAGAACGACTGGAATACCATAATGCGCAGCCATACGGTGTACGTGCCATGCGCCTGAAACCGCGCCGGCAACGGCAGCTACATTGCCTTCGGATTTACAACCCAAACCAGCGTAAAATTTCGCACCCCCATTACTGAACTGAATGATAATCGGAGAGTTAACCTCTGCAGCCGCTTCCATTACTGCATTGATAGTGTTGGTTCCAACGACATTAACCGCCGGAAGGGCAAACTGATTCTCTTTGGCATGAGCCAGAAGCTTGTTTAAATCTTTACCGGATACAACACCGGGTTTCACAATGTCTAATACCTTTGTTGACATAATATTCTAGCTTTTAAATTGTTATTCATATTTAGATTCCCAAAATTAACCATTCTCTGTCAATTTTGGTTCATCCCATTGCTTATTTTTATGCAATCGATTGAAAGGATACATGAATTTTAACTTTTGATTGCACATTGTTTCACAAAAAAGGCACCAGGGTTCTCCAGATTATTTTAAGTGCATCGCATAGGATTGGGGTTATTTGCCCTGTGGTTCTTCTTATTTTCTTAGAGGTTCCTGATAAAATAACTTTTTTACATTTGTAAAAATTTGTAACATTCACTTCCTGAAGGGAAAGCAATCCATGATATGAACCGCACTGATCTGATAAAAAAGCTTTTACCGGGCTTCCTGCCACTGTTCGTCTTTATCGCCGCCGATGCGATTTGGGGCACCCGCATTGGTCTTCTGGTCGCACTGGCATTTGGTGGTGTTGAACTTATCTATACCGGGATAAAAGAACGACGAATCGACCGGTTTATCATCATCGATACCGCACTACTCATGCTATTAGGCGGCGTATCACTTGTTTTGGATAACGATATTTTTTTCAAGCTAAAGCCCGCCATCATTGAAGGTATTCTTTGCACGATACTGGCTGTCTCCGCATTCTCCAAAAAAAATATTATGATGCACATGGGGCAGCGATACATGAAAGGCATCCATTTCAACGAAGAGCAACAGCAGATAATGCAAAAACAGATCCGCAACATGTTTTGGATCTTCACCGGGCATACCTTGTTGGTGCTGTTTTCTGCATTTTATTTGTCGAAAGAGGCCTGGGCCTTTATCTCCGGCGGATTGTTTTATCTGCTCTTCCTGGCGTATTTTGGTTTTGAATGGATGAAAATGCGACAACAGAAGCGGAGGATGGGCAAGGAAGAGTGGTTGCCGGTGGTGGACGAGGAAGGTAAAATTCTCGGACAGGCACCACGCAGCAAGTTCCACGATGGCAGCCATTTGTTGCACCCTGTTGTACATCTGCATATTATCTCCTCCGACAGGAAAAAAATATTTTTACAGCTTCGGTCTAAGACAAAAAAAATACAACCCGGCCGCTGGGATACCGCCGTTGGCGGACACGTAGAAGCAGGGGAAAACCTCGAAACAGCATTGCGTCGTGAAACCAAAGAGGAAATAGGCATTGCCCTTTCAAACCCGCAAATGGTGTTACAATACAAGTGGAAATCGGAAATTGAGAGTGAGCTGGTCTTCTCCTTTTTTATCTTAAAAGATGAGTTGGAAATAACCCCCAATGAAGAAATTTCCGACGGAAAATACTTTGATGTTGAAAGGATAGAAGCGAAACTCAAATCCGGACTATTTAC
>RZYD01000434.1 GCA_009930445.1 Bacteroidia bacterium
ACGTTTTTTACAGGTTTTACAGGCGGAACCCAGCAGTCTGGCGGTGAGTGTGGCTATGGATGAAATGAAGGTGGTGAATATGCTGAATACCCGTTATTTTATCTATAATCCCGCAACCGGGGCAATAAAAAATATCCATGCCTGTGGAAATGCATGGCCTGTTGCCAATGTGCGGAGGGTTGAGAATGCAGATATGGAAATTACGGAGCTTAACCGGATTGATCCTTCAGTGGAAGCCTTGGTGGATAAACGTTTTGCAGGTCAGCTGGAAGACTACAGGCCAGGGATGGATTCTACTTCGTCGATTTCTTTGACCGCCTACGCACCAAATCATCTCGTCTATGAATATAGTGCCGGCAGGGATCAGGTTGTTATTTTTTCTGAGATATTTTATGACCAAGGATGGAAAGCCTTTGTGGATGGAGAGGAATATCCCTATTTCAGAGCTAATTATGTGCTTCGTGGAATGTTGCTGCCGGAAGGTATGCATACCGTGGAGTGGCGGTTTGAGCCCTCATCATATTTTATCGGAGAGCGTCTGGCATGGATTGGAAGTATTCTGTTATTGCTGATGGTCGCAGGATATATTTTTATGGAGTTCAAAAACAAGCCAAAAGGTGTTCAGGCATCTGAGCAGGAATGAAACGCGTACTGATTATCACATATTACTGGCCTCCGGGAGGTGGTGCAGGCGTACAGCGCTGGCTGAAGTTTTCCAAATATTTGCCGGAAAACGGATGGTATCCGGTGATTTATACCCCGGAGAACCCTGAAGTCCCGGCCCTCGATGCCTCCCTGGAAAAGGATATACCTGAAGCATGTGAAGTAATCAGAAAACCCATAAATGAGCCCTATTCTTTTTATAAGAGATTTACAGGGAGGGGAAAAGAAGAAACTGTGAATGCCGGTTTTCTGGATGAAGGGCGAAAACCCGGACTCAAAGACAAGATTGCAGTTTGGATCCGCGGGAATCTTTTTATCCCCGATGCACGAAAATTTTGGATCCGGCCCTCGATAAAGTTTCTTACCCGGTATCTTCGGGAAAATCCTGCAGATGTAATGGTATCGACAGGGCCTCCGCACAGCATGCATCTTATTGCATTGGGGATTAAGCATAAGCTTGATATCCCATGGGTTGCTGACTTTCGTGATCCCTGGACCGGTATTGATTTTTATGACCAGCTGATGCTCACCGGGTATGCTGACAGGAAGCATCATCGTTTGGAACAGGAGGTACTTCAACAGGCCGACCGTGTTGTTACGGTGGGGTGGGAAAGTGCACGACTGCTGGAGCATAACGGTGGAAGAAAGGTGGATGTAATTACCAATGGATTTGATGCGGATGATATGGGTGACCCTAATGCTCCTGAAGAACGAAATTCTAACACCTTTACCATCCGGCATGTGGGGGCCATGAATAAGGACCGAAATTATAATAGCTTTTGGCAGGCCATCAAGAAACTGAATGATCATAAATTGTTTAAAAAGAAACTTGTTGTAGAGCTGATAGGAAAGAGCGATGCAGCCGTCCGTGCATCCGTTGAGCAGGCTGGATTACAGGATTTGGTTTCTTTTATCGCCTATGTGCCACATCGTAAGATTGGAGGTTTGTTGCGCTCGGCCGATTTGCTTTATCTTCCCATTAACAATACCCCCAACTCCAAAGCAATTTTGACTGGGAAGTTATTTGAGTACATTGCAAGCGGCACACCTGTTCTGGGAATGGGACCGGAGGATGGCGATGCCGCCCGGGTTCTAAGGGATGCTGGTATCGGTATGATGCTGCCCGTTGATTGCTCCCCGGAATGTATTGTGCAGTCGGTTTTTAGTCTTGTATATCAATCGTTTACTCCGATAAATCCGGGATATGACCGGGAAATGTATTCCCGGAAAGCGTTGACCAGCCGATTGACTGAACTCTTGGAGGGGGTTTATCATGAAGGCTGAAAAAGCGATTGTACTGAACCGGATTCTGACGCCCGCTGAACGTCGAAAAGTGGTGGCAATGACTTCTGTTGAAAGGTTTCATTATGCCAGTGCTTTTCAGATACCAGAAAGTAAGGAATACTTTCATTCAGAAACGGTGCAGAAACGAATAAGCCTGGATTCAAAGGAGATAATTAATAATTTTGGCGATGGTCTGATCAATGGCCAGGCGGTGTCGGAGCTTTTAACTCTTGACGGTGCCCATCTCTGGCATTACCATAAATTTCGTATTTATTATGCTCTTCAGAATTATTTACTCCTGAAATCAGCGCTGAAAACGCTTCTTGGACAGTATCAAGCCGTTGATTATTATGG
>RZYD01000055.1 GCA_009930445.1 Bacteroidia bacterium
ATAAATAATTCACCTTCATCTTCTGAATCAAGGTTCAGCAATATTTTACTCTTCACGAAACCCGGGGCCAGTTCAGCTGCGCCCGTCAGTCCGGTTTCTTCATCCACGGTAAAAAGGCATTCAATCGGGCCATGCACGATAGCCGGGTCGGTAAGAATTGCCATTTCCGCAGCCATCCCAATACCGTCGTCGGCTCCCAGGGTGGTAGCATTAGCTCTCACCCACTCACCATCAACAATGGGTTCAATGGGATCAACATCAAAATCATGAACTTTATCGGAATTTTTCTCACAAACCATATCCATATGGCTTTGAAGAACCACAGATTTCCGGTTTTCCATTCCCGGAGTGGCGTCTTTACGAATAATAACATTCCCGATTTCATCGGTAGCATATTCCAAATTGTGCTTCTGAGCAAAATCGGTTAAAAAAGCACGAATCTTTTCTTCTTTCTTTGAGGGGCGTGGAACCTGACATATTTCCTCAAAATAATGCCAGACCAATGGGGGATCAAGATGACTTAATTTTTTCTTCATAGAAATTATTTTTGATAAATATTTTTCAGGTCAAAAATTGTACTTACGGGATTTACAGATTGAAAAACAGAACTTCCGGCCACAAGGACATCTGCCCCGGCAGCGATAATATCAGCGGCGTTGGCTTTAGTTACACCCCCATCAACCTGAATCAGGGCTAAAGAGGAGCTTTCGAGGATCATTTTTCTCAATTTCCGTATTTTATCCAGGGTAGAAGGAATAAATTTCTGTCCACCAAATCCAGGATTCACCGACATAATTAATACATAATCCAATTCGGATAAAACTTCTTCGAGCAGGGCCACGGGCGTATGGGGATTTAATGCCACGCCTGCCTTAGCGCCCAGTGCTTTTATTGCGGAAAGGGTTCGGTTAAGATGCACAGAAGCCTCATAATGCACGGAGATCCATTCTGCCCCGGCCTTTATAAACGATTCGATATACCTTTCAGGATGGCTAATCATCAGATGGACATCCAATGGTTTGGCTGCATGGGCATTAATCGCTTTTACAACAGGAATTCCGAAAGAAATATTGGGAACAAAGACTCCATCCATAATATCCAGATGAAACCAGTCTGCATCGCTTTGGTTGATCATCTCACACTGCTGCTGCAAATTGGCAAAATCAGCGGACAAAAAAGATGGAGCAATAAGCGGTCTCTTCATACACTACTAAATTTAAGGACAAAGGTAAAAGTATCCTTAAGAATCCTTACTCTTTTTATAAAAAAACACAAAAAAGAGCTAAAACAGAAAACAGAACCGCAGAGACGAACCGCTTAAAACTACATTAAGGTTTAACTTTGGCATTGATACGAAAATGCATATCAATATCCATGTGAGCCCTAACCCCAGCCGGCTCAGTGGTTCCGGTAATAAATACAACGACCCGATCGTAAACATCCATATCGTTTGCCAGTGTATTGATCACAGACCGCAACTCAAGAACGCCGTCATCCCGAAGATAATCGTAGAGCGGATAATTTTGTCCTTCTACCAGGGCTGTAATGTCCAGGCTGTAATTTTCGAAAACAGCCAGATTATTACCCAGAGTATCCTGAAGATACGCATCCACCTCAACAAACTGTGCTTCGTTGTCGTCGTATACATGAAAATTAAGATAGAAACCCTCAATATCAATTACTTCAATTAATCCATTGGCTTTAATTTCACCAATAGAATCGTTGATAGCTTCACGGGTCAAAGTATCCAATTCATAGATATCACTGGTGGTTTGATCGATGCCAAACTGAACATAATTGGTAAATGTGGGGAACAAGTAGAGTATTTTTTCCTCACAGGCTGTCATCATCAGTGTAGCGACAACGATCAGAGAAATAAGTATTTTTTTCATTACCAGGTCTCCTTTTCTTGTTTTTCAAGTTCATTAATTCCGATACCCAGACCGGCCGAGAATGTACTTTGGGCTGAGGCATTGTATTCAGCATTTATCTTCACAGGGCCGGCATTGATGCATGCCCCCAAGGTAGCGCGGACGCTGTTATTCGCCTTTAGATCAAACGTAACCGATTCATATTCAATACGCGTTCCGGAGGATTCTATACCAATTCCACCATAGAAGGTAAAAATTGATTGCCGATAGCTGGCCTGTATTGAAATAAGGCTGGCATACACATTTAGGTAATCACGGCTGGTCAGGGTTGTCCGGTAATAGCCCAATGTGAGGTCAACAGGTATCAGATCGCCGAGGTACTGCGACACTGAATGCCGGATACCCCAACCAAAAAGCTGCAACGCATTGACCACGTTAACATCTTCAAGTTCAAAGCTGGATACAAATGGCTTAACGGAAGCATAACGTATCGATAAATCGGTTCCGAAAAGCGAGCCGATGGAAAGCTGTGGGGTTGCAAAGGGGATATAATTCAACTCCATACCCCCCGGAAAATAATAACGGGTAGATCCCGGACCTTCCACGATTTTTCCATCATTATCACCAAATATAGTGGGGACATCCTCCACTGTTGTAGCCGGAAAAAAACTGCCTTCAGTGGTGGCAGTAAACACCTTGGAATTGTCGGGCAGGAAAGCAAACATTGTTGTCAATCCGACATAAAACTGCGGTTTAATCCCGGGTTGAAGATACGCGTTATGAAACCACCCGGAATTAAGATTGGCTCCCAGCACATCAGCAACAGGCTGCATAAATTTATTGCCGTTTTCACCGGAATAACGGCTAAGTAAGTCTTCATAATCCTGGGCTCCGGCGACAAATACCGTCATTAACGCCCACACCAATAATACAATACGCTTATTCACCATATTTTAATTAGTTTAGAACAAAAGTAATCATAGTATTTTATTGATGCAATATTTTTTTCTGGATTGTGAAGGTTAATAGGGTTTACCAACAAAGAACTCCAACTTTCGCTGAGTGCCCCAATCATACCCCAGATCAAGAATCACGGTCCCGTCCAAGGCACATATTCGCAAACTCCCATTCTCCCCCACCTGCTCCGGATCGGAATAATGATTCCACCAGTGGCGAATCATCCCATCTTTATTTTTATCATAGAACACAAAAGAGTATGCACCCCGGAAAAGGGTTATGGTATCCAGGACAAGCTCGTTTTCCGGATAATGCTCACGTGCTGCGACAATCGTTCCATCCTGAGCGGTGATCATGTAATGATTATCTCCGGCCCTGCCCAGATTCTGCGTTTTAACTTCAACAACAAAAGTTTCAGGCAAAAACACTGGCTCGGCAACCACCGACAGGTAGGAGTCGTTTAATGGATTTTCATCACGGCGTCCGTTGGTTCTTCGCACTTCAGCAACAAACGGTTCACCCGAATTCATTTTTTTCCAGGAAGGAGCAGGAAGGATAATTACTTCTTTTTCGCCTGTTTTCAGGCTGCCTTCCCATTGGAAATGCGTTTTTTTCCCGCTCTGCAACCCATACCTTAAATTCAATTGTGTCAAAGTTTCCGAACCACAATTTTTTATCCGTATCACAGGGTTTAAACTTACCGGATTGAAGCGGCGGAACTCCTGCTGGTCGGAAGGGGCCATCACCCCATCAATGGCTGCATCATTCCGGAAATTTGTGGCGCCATATTCAATATATTGCACTGCGATTTCAAAATTGCCGTTTTCTTCGCCATTATCCGTATTATAGGGTTCAATCGCATAATCAAAGGCAAATATTCCTCTTTTCAGAATAGAATCCGGAACAGGAAAATCATAGGTATCAACAAAAGTCCCAGGACACCAACCCGCACGGTCGAACTGCCAGGTTCCTCCCTGCGGAAATACAGGATTCATTCCACATTCGCGCCAAACAGACCAATGGAAAAGGGTATCACCATTAAGCAGCACATAGTGTGTTTTGGGGTCCCATTCACAACAATTATGCGGACCGGCATGGCCATGGCCTGAAATACGCAGGCGCACAGTTGCTTGTTTTGTCTTTCCGTCAACGCGCATCATCTGCAATGAAAGCTTCTTGTCATCGGCCAGATTTTTGTAAGTATAAGAACCATAAGGATAAACATTTCGCACCTTAAGGATATCCTTCTCCGGTGTACCTTCGATAAAAAGAAACCGCAAATCCAGTAATTCCTGTCCATTTCCAGCCTGTAAATCCACCTCTCCGGTTAATAGCGGAGCATAATCCGTAACATCGTAAACCCAGGTAAACCCGTTTAACCCCAAGTCGAGCCGCTTACCATAAGGTGTAATAAAGCGGGCAAGTTCAACCATTTCCTCTTTCTGTACTGTTTCCTCCACATAACGTGTTGTCCGCTGAAGCAATTTCGCCTTTTCAGCCAAAACTGAATCCACCCGACGACCATTTGCACCATAGATATAATGGGTTCCGGGAAAAACAAAAAGGGTATCCGTAGCAAGAGCCGGATTCAGGGAGTCATCATAAATCACAAGATGCATCCGGGTATTTCTTACCGAATCGGAAAGGAGCGGCTGTCCGGGTCGTGGCTTCACAAAATCGTAAGCCAACCCACCAAAATTCCTGATTTCAGGAACGCCCCATGCCTTGGCATGCATCCGGTTTCCCGAGTAATCAAAAACATCAGTTGCCGTTTCGTTATAAACAGGATACCAGAGCAAAAGAAAATCTTCTGCAGGCAATTCCCAGGCATCGGGATACATGGCACGCCGGATTTCAGCAACAGTGAGTTCTTTATTCCACATCATCACTTCATCGAGGCTACCGGAAAAAAACTGTGCCTGATGGTTATCGGAAGCACCAATAGTCAAAGAAGTAATTCCATTCATACTTCGTTTTCCCGTTTCCTGCTCAGCCAGCAGAACCCCGTTACAATAAACACGTTGTATTCCTGTAAAATTGTTCTTGGTAACGGCATAATGCGTCCAAACTCCCTTATAATGCATAGGGTCGAGTGGAACAGCAATATTATCGTTTTTACCTGTGCCATACCCGCCGGCATCGAAGTAAAGGGTTCCGTTGTCATAGGGCAAATGAAGATTCAACACACGATTTCCCAGGGCATCCGTAGCTTCAAACACTACATCGGCTTTAGGCTGAGAGGCATCGCCAAGTATCCAGAATGCAGCAGTAAATTCGTCACGCACCGACGCCAGTGCTTCACCCGGAACCTGCAGGTAATCGTCGCCTTCAAAATAAAGATAATAATCATTCTGTGGGCCATCGGGCTTATAGTATGAATATACCGACCAGGTGGGCTGATCAGAATAATAATACGACTGCGGAGTCAGATTTTTCACCTTAAACGATGGGTATCCCTTTTTGATTTTTTCCTCCGAGGCATGAAATACACGAGTATAGGTAGAATAATCCCACTCGCCACAAGGATATTTATCATGGGGTGTAGCTTCGTCACATTTCAATGTATAATACATTAAAATCTTTCCATACGGGCTGGTCGCCTCAGGAAAAGAAAACTTAGCCCTACGGGTGGTAATGGAATCGAAAGAAAATGTTTTAATTACAAGAGTATCGCCCGGACCGGCCATCAGGGAGGAACTCAGCAGGACGAAAAAAAACAAGAATAAATAGCTGTACTTCATAATTACGGTATTTAATTATCTATATTTCCCCATTACCAGAAATCAAAATTTTAGATGTAACTATCTGACAACAGGGTCGTTTCGTATTCAGATTTATTTTCGATGGAAGATAATTGTATTAATGCTATAGGGCGCTATTTTTGTTTTTAATTTCAAACGAACCGCTGCATGGCTCTCCACCGGAACAAGGGCATCCTCATTCATAGCTGCCGTACTAAAACCGGAAAAACTAAACATGGGTTCCAGAATAGCATGATTCTCAGTACCTTCCGGGTCAAAAATACGCATAACCACATCTTCGGAATTTGCGGATTTTTTAAGGCAGGAAATCTCCAGTTGCTTATTTCGCAAAGTAAAAAATGATACCTCACCGGGTAACATTCCCAGGTTTTCGACAGGAGCAGAAACAGCCAGTACAGGAGAATTCTGCGCAAATCCCTGCGCAATCAGGTTCCGATCACCAGCATACGACGAAGTTAGTGAAATACTACATCGCATGGCATTATCCGGTGTTTTCTTGCCTGATAACGGCAGTACAAAGTGCAGCGCACATTGCTTATTTTCGTTTCCCTGATCTCCAATCAATACATGGGTAAGATCACCGGAAAACAACAAACTTGCACTGCCATTATGCGTCAACACCCACCCTGAAGTCACAATTTCATCGCTAACCGTATTTTTTTCATCTGCATATTCCAGTTCAGCACTTCCAAAAGTAGCTATTCCAAAGGGAACCTGATATTGTAGGGTGGGATGATTCATCCGGGGATGAAAAACAACCTGTAACGTACAATCGGTAAAATCGTAACCACCGGGAAAAGCCACACCCCATGTGATCTTCTTTTCCTGATGAAACAGCGAAAGCGTAAGCTGAACATTGCCTGCAGGAGTTGAAAAATTTTTACACATTGAAGTACGAACCGGGCCATTAGTTTCTATACTCCATTCACCTTCAGCATTTTGACTCGTAAACAACACCTGCCCTGAATGATTGTCTTCCACTATAAAGAAAGCACCACCCTGATGATCATCCGCTGCCAAAAGCATCGTTCCAAAACGCTTATCATACAGAGAAGTGATACCTCCGGAATACATTTTCAGCGCATAATATTCATTATCTAAATACCATTGGTTATCCTTTTTCTGTAAGGTAACAGCGGGAATAAGAGAATCGGGCACATCACCGGCTTTCATATAATATGTTTTTATCCCGATACCGGGAACCTGTGCAGCATTGAACTCCAGAAAGGATTCCTTCCCCGTGACAACTACCTGTGCCGGCGACTCATTACCTCTGGCATCCATTACTTTCCAGGGATCATCCTTTTCCGGCACCCTGAGCCCCTGAACCTGTCCCCGGGTACTTCCTGCTGCCGGAAACGGTACGGCCACGCATCCCGTAACCGAGTGAGCCGACGTATTTACTACGATTACCGGTTTCCCAAAGGTTTCGGTTTTCACCAGCAGCGCAATATCCTGTGCACCTTTTTGCATCACAGAATCCGCAGCAGAACAGGCCGCAACAATACGGTCGTTTCCCCTACCCGGAATTGTGCTTAAAGCGGTACACTTATCCCAGGCAGCCAATAATTCTTTTTCAGGATAATGAGAAAAGCCCCCTTTCAACAATGCAGCAATCGTAGCCAGTTTCTCGGCTCCGAGTAAATAATTCACGGTTCTGCGGGCCTGCAGGATCGCTTCAAGGTCATTGGCATTCCGCTTTCCACGGAAGGGGAAAGTACTCCCCAGCAAAGATTCAGGATTTTCTATGCCCTGGCTGACCCGTGCCATGGCTGCTTCAGGAGTAGAAACTTTCATTTTCGGTAAACGAAGAAGTTGCAGTCCGGTTGAATCAGAATACCTATAGCGAAACGTTTTCCATTGTTCCATCATCGCATTGGCCAGATCAGGGGATCCTTCCGGTGATGGAAGGAAAAAAGTATGAATTTTCTCATCCACTCCCCGGCTATCGGCTTGTGTTACCATCCTTGAACTTATCTCCATAATCGCTTTTTCCGGGTCATTCATTCCGACAGAAAGAAACCGGTAACTGCCGGGCGACCAGGCAAAAACACAACTCAGGTCAGGGGCAAACCAGCGATAATAGCCTTCGCGCAAAGATTGGGTTATAAGATAGGAAATGGCTGACTTCTGCAGCAACTGAGGAAACTGAGTAAAAACTCCACGCCGGGAAAAATCAAAATAAACCGAACCATCGCGAAAACAACCATTTTGTGTGGCCGGACGACTCAGTGCGCGTAGTGATGCCTCACCGGAAAAATATTCCCTCGGGATAAAAGCCGCCTCGTCGTCTGGTTGCCTAAAACCAACCGGTAACAATACAATTTCGCCTGAACCGGCATAATGCCTTTGCAGGCGATGAAAAAGCGAAACAATTGCAGAATCAGCAATAACGGTTGTTTTGCAGCTCCATACTGCCCGGGCCGACAGAGAAGCAGAATGACAAAAAATAGCCCCCTCAGCCAAAACCCGTGTCATCGATTCCTCCATAATCCCGGGAATCACCAGACTCTCCGGCGATACGAGCGATAAGATCAATGCCTGCCCTTTTATCGCACTAAACGAAGTAAGCAGTGGAAAACTTACTGTAGCATTGCTGCCATCGGAAGAAAAAACCGCATTCCCTGTTTCATTCCCCAGCCGCCAGGTAAACGACCGATTATGAAATTCATCGGGTGCAACCATACTTACATGGATGGACTGGGGCTCCTGCTTGACTATGGTAACAAGTTCAAAATCTGAATTATAGAATAATTGAGAAAATCCCGGAAAGGAAATCATCAGCAAAAAAAACAAACTCAGTACAAATTTAATTATTCGATTCATATACGCTGGTTTAGAAGGGGTGAAGATACAAAATTGCGCAGGAAAGAACGATAGGTTTTTTTTGTAGTTTTGTTTGGATAAATTTTAAGAAATTGAAAAAACAAGCCATACTTCACTTTTGTATTGATATTCTGATTGTTACAGGAAGTTTTCTTTTTATTATCTGGCTTTTCCCGGCTACCCGGCGTTTTTATCTGCCCGCTTATCAATATCCTTTTCTTGCATTTTTATTGATGTGGATGCTTTCGTCGTTATTATTCGGAAAATACAGAACTATGGCAGAGCGGGGAGTGATAAAAATGCTCGATATTATCCTCAGAGCCAATAGCACTATCCTGGCAGTTATCGTGAGTATGATCTATTTCTTCAATCGGTTTTCCTACTCCCGAAAGATTGTATTTGGCACTTTTATTCTGGCATCAATTCTTGAAATAATTTATGCCTATGTGATACACTTCAACCGAAAGCAAAGCAAAGAGACAGACCTCCTGACCAGTATCCCGGTACTCTCAAGTGTAATTGACTACACGCACAAAGAACCACTGGAGCTGCCGGAGAGAAAACCCGTTTCTGAAAGCCAACAAGTACATCAGCTATTGGAAAAACGATACCTTAAAAGTATACCCGGCCTCTACCCATGGATTGAGAAAAGCCTTCCCCTGCATTCTATTTGCAAAGATGATACGGTGGTGTTATACTCGCATCACATTTACAATATTGCCTTCTATGAATCCGAAACACTGGAATTTTTTATCAATTTATATGAAGTTAATGACCTGCGACATGTGAATAACTACTTTCGTCGGGTTTGGCACAATCTAAAACCTGGAGGGTACTATCTGGTATGTGCAAAGACGAACGACGTTGTAAAGCAACAAATGAAAAATAAACTTCCCCCCGGAATTTCTGGCATCGCCTATCTGTTCCACTTTTTATTTCATCGGGTAATGCCAAAAATCCCCGGATTTTCGCAATTGTATTTTGGAATTACAAAAGGGAAAAACAGAGCCTTTAGTTTCACCGAAATTCTTGGCAGGCTTTATTACGCAGGTTTTTCTTCAGTTGCCCACGCCGTTATCGGCGACAAACAATACTATCTGGTCATGAAAACAGGAAAACCTGTGGAAGGACAAACCCCCACCTACGGTCCGATCATCAAGCTAAACCGCGTTGGCAAAGAAGGAAAACCAATCAAAGTACTGAAAATGCGCACAATGCACCCTTATTCTGAATTTTTACAAGACTTTGTCTATCAACAAAACCATTTGCAGGAAGGAGGAAAATTCAAAAACGACTTCCGGATAACAACTACCGGCAAAATACTGCGAAAATTATGGTTGGATGAAATCCCCATGGTAATCAATCTCATACGTGGCGACCTGAAGATTGTGGGGGTACGCCCTATCAGCCAGCATTATCTTAACCTGTATAGTCAGGAGCTACAACAACTGCGGAAAACGGAGAAACCAGGGCTAATCCCTCCGTTTTATGCCGATCTGCCAAAAACACTGGAAGAGATAGAAACTTCGGAACTGCGGTACCTTAAGGCCTGTAAACAAAAACGGATTATTACTGACCTGCGCTATTTCTTCAAAGCCATGGGAAACATCCTGCTTAACAGGGCAAGAAGCGGATAACACAAAAAAATGATTCCTACGCGCATAAAAGTCGCTGTATTACGTTAATGTCAAAAGGGTATTCCGGAAAAAAAGTGTGTGAAAAGTGAAAAAAGGAATTCTTCTTCTGTTTTTATTACTGAATTTCGTTCTGAAAGGACAAACACCCATCCGCTCCGACTCAACATACTATGAGACCAAAATGGAGGACAGTCTACGGGCAGAACGAACAGAAAAAATGCTACCTGTTGTAGTATCCATCCGGGATTCGCTGGAGGTATATTACTTTTTCATGGATGAATTTATTAATAATCAGCCCTATGCACACCAGGAAGACACGACCTTAATATCCGTCCAACAGCAGGATCCGGCGTTTTCGGGAAATAATTTTTATCAGACGTTGGGAAATGCCGGCCAGGCAACAAAGAACCTGGTCTATCGTCCGGAGGCACCGGATAAATTCCGTTTTGGTATGCGATCATTTTCACTGTATCGTACCACCCCGGAGAACCTACGATGGTTCCATACCTTCAAACCCTATTCAATTCTCGATTATTCACAGGGTCCGGCCGGTGATCGCAGGGAAGCACAGCTGAAGGTGGATCATGGTCAATACCTGGGCAAAAATCTGGGCGTTGGGACTAAACTTTATATCAACAACTCCCTGGGTGACTATGACCGTCAAAAGGCAGAGAACTATCAATTTGCCCTGAACTTTCACTACAAAAACCGATCGGAAAGATACGGTGCCATCGGTGCTTATATCTACAATAAAACCCTGAGGTTCGACAACGGCGGTATTACCTACGACACCATTTTCCGGCAAAACCTCGAACCCAGCCGCAAACTTCTGGTCGTCAACCGGACGAATGCAGAGACAGAATTCCGCGATTCCTATTTTGTGTTATCCCAATTTTTTAATCTTTTACCTGAATCA
>RZYD01000435.1 GCA_009930445.1 Bacteroidia bacterium
GTCGGCTGAACCTTCGGTAATGCAGTGTCCGTACCAAACACCCGGAAATTCAGTATGGTTTTCATTTTCAACTCGTACACAGGAATAGGTTTGGGTATCGGCAATTTCCTCGCCGTTCAGCGTAAATTCAGGGATTGAATAGGTAAGTACCTCCTGACTAAGCGACAGAATTTTAAAAACCATGTGGTATGAATCGTCCAATACATCTGTCCCGTTAATAGTAATTAAATTTTCTTTAATACTGTAAGTATACCTGCTGTTTTCCTCCCAGCTTTTATTGTTCTCATCCCACTGAAAACCAGTCGCATACAACTCGGTATGGTCTGATTTAAATTCCATAACAAACGTTGCATCGGTCAGAACAGTCTGCCCATTAATCAAGGTATTTACCCATTGACCTTGGATGAGATCCGCATAGTCGGGTTCATCGTCTTTTGTACAGCCACTAAACAATAAGGCAATCAGTGCAAAAACGCACCATCGGTTAAAATTTTTCATATCGATTTATCTAAATAAGTACTATAAATATCAATAGATTGAACATTTCTGCTGGCATTCAATCCTCAGCTTCGAAACTGCTGCCCTGCTGACAATATTACGCATTACTACATTTGCATGCTTCCGGTCATAATCTCTGCACCTATTTCAATAAATTCATTCTCCGGCACAAAACATTCAGAGGTGAATACAACACCAGCGAACTGAATTTCGTTATCTATCCATTGCTCTTTTTACAAGGTTTAAAGTAAAAAAGGGGTGGCAAAAAAAATAACGGAGAAGCAAAAACAGATTCATTCAAAAATAGCAATTTATTCCATCGATCCTTAACCCTTGGCCAATTAAAAATTCCGGATCCATTTCAGACAAAAATTAAAGAAGAAAAAACTCCATTATTCACTTAAAAAAAACAGATTCACAAATACGATAACAGACGAAGGGCATTCAAAAAAACGGGCGAAATATCAAATGAGGGCTTTCACGCGGGTTTTGCAAAAGGAACGCTCCGCTGTTTCAAAAAAAAAGCGGTCTGACGGCGTATTGGGTTATCACCCCTTTACCGGCAAACCGCTTTTGGGTTCAGTTACGAAAAACCAGTCACGCGCTATTCTTTTACAAAGAGCTGTTTCGCTACGATTGCGTTATATTGATTTTTAACAATCAGAATATACGATCCTGTATTACAATTTGAGACATCAATCGTTGTTTGTAATAGAATACCTGTCTCCTTAACGATCTCCCTACCGGAAAGATCAAAAATATGCACGGTATAATATCCCCCTATATCCTTCATTATAAGGTTAATATAATCATTTGCCGGGTTTGGAAAGAGGGTGACAACGTGATTATAAAATTCATTTACTGCCGAGGCCTCATCGTAGAAATAAAAATTGTCGATATAAACCGTTGTTGCTCCGGTGGGTTGCCCAACGAGGATGTATTGCGCCAGATGCTCACGGGTGGTTAAACCCGTAAAACTGCTTAGCGGGATATCGAGGCTTACCCATTCGGCCTGATTCAGTCCGGTAAGGTCAATCTGATGTTCCACATCGTCGCCGCCGCCATAGGCTCCGTCGGCGCCAAAATCAACCAGCTTAATTCCAAAAAACGTATAATCCGCTGACCATACATCCAAGTGCAAATGGGTCATTTCGGTAACATTGAGAGGACTTGATGCGGTTTCAATGCCCACAAAATCGAGGGCAGAATATTTCTTAGCCGCGTTGCCGTCAATGGTAACTTCTTCGAGTACTGCCGATGACCAGTCGGTTCTCCAGGTATCCACGGGCACATCGGTATAAGCATCACTAAACAGCGAAATTACGTCGGCCGGATTTTCGGTGGGTGTGGGGGCTGCCACAACAGGTATTGTTGCTCCACTTTCCGTTAATTGTATAGGTACCGTTTGCGCTGAACCCTCCACAATAACATCTCCGGTTTCATTTTCGTAGCCTGAGGCAGTAATCGTATACGCATACGTTCCATCTTCTAACTCAACAGAGGCCACGCCGTTTTCATTTGTTGTCAGGGATTGTCCATTGATGGCAATGGATGCATTTTCAACAGGAGCGGCGCCATCGGTTACATTAAATGTAACGGTATAGGTTGGATTTATCGTTCCGGTAAAGAAATAAAAATTGTCGATATAAACCGTTGTCGCGCCGGTAGGCTGGCCCACCAGAATGTATTGAGCCAGATGCTCACGGGTGGTTAAACCTGTGAAGCTGCTCAACGGGATATCCAGACTTACCCATTCGGCCTGATTCAGTCCGGTAAGGTCAATCTGATGTTCCACA
>RZYD01000436.1 GCA_009930445.1 Bacteroidia bacterium
CCCCAGATGGGCATCCACCTCAATAAGGCACGTATCGTTCAGTTCAACCCGAATAATATCATTTTCGTTCACTTCAACATTCACTTCCATGGCAGCCAGGTTAGCAATACGGAGAATCTCCGTCCCTGCCGAAAAAGTAGAAGCTCCGGCCACACGTTCCCCTTTTTCGATATTTAACAGGGAAACTGTACCGGAAATGGGTGCATAGATTTTGGTCTTGGTAAGATTTTCGTTGGCCTCCTTTACATTGGCTTCTGCTGATTTTACATTGTATTCCGCTGCAATGAGGCTTTGTTTTGCTGCATCCACTTCCGCTGCAGCTACCTGATAATTTGCTTCTGCTGACTCAAACTCCGAATTGGAAATCACTTTTTGTTCCCAGAGCGATTGAGTGCGGTAGAAATTTAATTCAGAATTTTTAAATTGGGCTTCTGCCTGAGCTAACCGTGCTCTGGCGCTGGCTTCGTTGGCTTTAGTGGTGTTGAGTGAAGCCATTGCCCGCGCCTGTGCTGTAATATATAATTCCGGATCAACAATCGCCAAAAGATCGCCGGCCGATACCTCATCTCCCTCCCGCACATACAACGCTACAATCTCACCACTGATATACGGTGTTATTTTTACTTCTGTCTCGGGTTGTATTTTTCCATTGGCAGCAACGGTTTCGACAAGGTTGCGGTACGAAACAGTTTCAACAGATACTTTTATTTCTGTTCCATTGCCAAACCACCCTTTTTTCTTTCCCATTGCCAGAACCACTAAAAGTATTACGGCAGCAATGCCGATAATCCACAATTTTTTCTTATTTTTTTTCATGCTGATGCTTGTTTTATCTTTACCAATTACTTATTAATGTGATTCGCAGTTAGTGCTGCCAGGGCTGCAGGGATAAAGGTTTCCCCATATAAAATTCCAGGATTACTGATTTAAAAATAAAGTCATATTTTGATTGAAGCATTTCCGATTGGGTAATGTCGTGGTCTTTCTTTGCGGTATTGTATTCCAGGGAATTAATCATACCCACATTAAATTTTTCCTGTGCATAAAGAAACGACTCATCATTGGCGGTCAATTTTAGCCCTGCAGCATGGTAGGTTTTCAATGAAGCAAGTGCATCTGCATAGGCTTGCTGGATTGTTTTTCTCAGGTTCATCAGAGTTGTCTGATGGGTAAGCCGGGCATTTTCGAGCCCTATTTTTGCATTGGCGATGGCGGCGCGTGTTTGATATCCATTAAAAATCGGGATCGAAAGATAGGCCGTCAGGGTTTGGTTGTTGTTCTCTCTGAATTGTTGATTGAACGGAATGGTACGGTAGGTTGCATCGGCAGTATAATTAAATACGTTCACTCCGTTGGCGGTTATTCCAAAGGGTGTAGAAGCAGGATAAGGCGTAGAGATATCGGTCACCTCTTTTGCTGCACCGGAATACCCGGTTCCCCAGTTTGCACTCAGCGAAACCGCAGGGCTTTGCATCCCCTTTGCAATATTTAAATCTTTCGATGCACTTTCAATCGCCAGTTCCGTACTTTTTACATCGGCACGATGCGCAAGCGCCGTATAATAAATATTATCAACCGACATAGAAGTGGGGAGTTCGTCTTTGATAACAAGGGCCGGTGAGGCAATGGAAAAATTTTCGGTGTCGGGCAAATCGAGGAGTTGGGCAAGATTCAATATAGCCATTTCAAGCGTATTCCGGGTGTTGGTCATCTGAAACTCTTCATTGGCCGCCTGGGCCTGAATAGTAAGCAGGTCACCACGAGCCAGCGTTCCGGCCTCTACCAGCTTCTCCGTACGCGCTACCTGCTGCTGCATTACCTCCTGTTGCTTTTCATAAATCGTAACCATCTCCCTGTAATACAAAACCTGCAGGTAAGCAATGGCAATGTTCAGCGAAACATCATCCATAAACTGATCGGTTTCGTATTTGCTTCGCAATAAATTAATCTGATTCTTCTTGATTGTATTTATCTTCTGAAACCCATTGAAAACAGTAAAACTTGATGAAGCATAAAAATTATTGGATTGTACCCGGTCGGTGGCAAACTCATTGGTGTACAAGTCGATGGCTTGTCCCCAGTTATACCCGTGTGAGGCACCAAGGTTTAATGAAGGAAACAGATTCAACTTACTCTGAAGCAACCCTGTCTCTTGATTTTCAATAGTTAACATACTTTGCTTCACCTGAATATTGTGGTCAAGCGCATAGGTAATACACTCCTCCAGGGTCCAGTTTTTTTGCCCGTTCACCAGACTAACCATCAGAAACAGGCAGGATAATAAAAAAACA
>RZYD01000437.1 GCA_009930445.1 Bacteroidia bacterium
GATTTCCCCTGCACATGGATGCCTGGGCGATTGAAAGCACACGGGATCCACAGCATCCGGTTAAACATTACGGCAAATATTTCACGCAATTTACCTGCTACGATACAGCATATATAAACCGTCGGGGGGAAGTTGTCGACACCCTGTATTTTTATATCTTTCGCAACCTGCAAATTGTTCCACAACTGGGTCAAACGGTGGATAAAAAAAGATAAAAATAACCAGAGGCACTTATTGACTGCTAGCAGTCAGGATGAACAAAATTATACGCCGGCCATTTTTGCCGGATCCACAATACGATCGAATGCCTCAGGGGTCAGGTATCCTGTTTTTAGTGCGGCCTGACGCAATGTTAAATGTTGTTCATACGCCAGTTTGGCAATTTCAGCTGCTTTCTCGTAGCCGATGGTGGTGTTTAATGCCGTTACGAGCATCAAAGAGTTATGCAGGTGTTTTGAGATCTGCCCGGTTGAGGCTTCAAGTCCGGCGATAGTTTTTTCGGCAAAGGAATGTACCGCGTCGGCAAGAATCCTTGCCGAATGCATCATATTTCGGATAATAACCGGCATATTGGCATTCAGCTGAAGGTGACCATTGGCACCGGCAATGGTAATAGTGGTATCGTTGCCCATAACCTGAGCACAAACCATAGCCATGGCTTCAGCCTGAGTAGGATTAATTTTCCCGGGCATAATGCTGGATCCAGGTTCATTTGCGGGAAGAATAAGTTCACCAAGACCGCAGCGGGGTCCGGAACCGAGGAGGCGGATATCGTTAGCGATTTTCATGAGGCTGACAGCCACACGCTTAATTGCCGCGTGTGCTTCCACCAACGCATCGTGCGAAGCCATGGCTTCAAATTTATCGGGAGCCACCACAAAGGGGCACCCCGTGAATGCTGATACATTTTCGACCACGAACACATCAAAACCCGACGGAGCATTTAATCCATTGCCCACCGCCGTTCCACCCAGTGGCAGTTCCAGCAGATGAGGAAGGCTTCCTTGCAGAGTCTGTATCCCGTGGCTTATCTGCGAAGCCCATGCCCCGATTTCCTGGCCCAGAGTTATGGGCGTTGCATCCATGAGATGTGTCCTGCCAGTCTTTACCAATAAACGGTAGACCTCTGATTTTTCCGTCAGGGCAACTTTCAGGTATTCCAGGGCAGGCATCAGTCGTTGCGTAAGCATTTGATAAGAAGCAATACGCATTGCCGAAGGAAAAGTATCGTTGGTGCTCTGCGAACGGTTTACATCATCATTAGGATGAATGGTAACAGACAGTCCCTGATCAGCGGCCAGTTCACAACCACGATGTGCAATAACTTCATTCACATTCATGTTGGTCTGGGTACCGGAACCCGTTTGCCACACTTTTAAAGGAAATTGGTCATCCAGCTTCCCCTGTAAAATCTCGTCGCATACAGCAGAAATCAGCGTATACTTTTCCTTCTCAAAATGCCCCAGGGAATAATTCGCCTTTGCCGAAGCCTTTTTAATCCATACAAGCGCATAAATCTGTTCTAAAGGCATGTTTTCATTGCCAATACAAAAATTCTCCAGCGAGCGCTGTGTCTGTGCCCCCCAATAACAATTTTCGGGCACATGCACACTCCCTAAACTATCTGACTCTATTCTGTATTTCATAGTAAATAATTTTTGAAAGAACCCTATGTTCAAGATTTTTACCACCGTAATTGATTTACAATCGCATTTGTTTCGGTGTAAAAACAATACGAAATAACAACATTTTTATCAGGAATTTAAGAAACAGGAGAGAGAAAATTGTGGCGCAACAAAACAAAAACGACGAATAGTAGTATCTTTGCCCTATGGCGGAAAAAAAACACATTGTCGTGCTCACAGGAGCAGGCATCAGTGCAGAAAGTGGCATTGCTACCTTTAGAGACAGTGATGGATTATGGGAAAACCACAGCATTGATGAAGTGGCCTCACCGGAAGGATGGTATAATAATCCAAAACAGGTGCTCGATTTTTACAATCAACGAAGAAAGCAGCTGTCGGGAGTCGAGCCCAACGCAGCACACAAAGCACTGGCGAAACTGGAATCGAAATATACGGTGGATATCATCACGCAAAATGTGGATGACCTGCATGAACGGGGGGGATCAAGCCGCGTTCTGCATATTCACGGTGAGCTTAAAAAAGCACGTAGCACTGGAAATCCGAAAACCATTGTAACCCTAACCACCGACACACTTGCGTTGGGCGATTGTTGCCCTGAAGGATATCAGCTCAGGCCACATATTGTTTGGTTCGGCGAAGAGGTT
>RZYD01000438.1 GCA_009930445.1 Bacteroidia bacterium
TATCTATACCTCCCGTCCGGTGGTTACTATCGCTCAGGATAACAGCGCCGAAGTCCTTGCTGAAGAACGCACGGTGTACCTGAAGAATTATTATGTGGGGGGTGGCCCACAGTCGGTCGGATCGCTGGGACTGAAATATTTCTCCCCAAAATTCTGGTCAGCCGGGGTCTCGTTTAATTACTATGCAGCGATGTATCTCGATGCAAATCCTGACCGTCGCACCGAAGAAGCCGTGGCCGGCTATGCCGTCGATGACCTCCGGCGAGCAGACTTGCTGCTTCAGGAACAACTGCCCGATGGTTATACCCTCGATGCCTTTGTTTACAAATCCTTTAAAATTGATCAGTATTACATCGGAGTGAGTCTGAATGTAAGTAATATCCTTAATAATCAGGAATTAGCCACCGGCGGGTTTGAACAATTGCGCTATGATTCGACAACCCCAGGAAAATTTCCGCCCAAGCTTTTTTACCTCTATGGCAGAACTTTCTTTCTTAACCTGAATTTGCGTTTTTAATTGATTTTTTAACGACTATATACTACGGATTATGAAAAATAAATGGAGTTTTTTGATGTTATCCCTTTCTGTTCTCATTCTGGCAGGGTGGGTTTCATGTGTAAAACAGGAATTTGATGCCCCTCCGGCTACGAATATTCCTGTGGGAGAAGTACTTACAATTTCTGATTTACGACAAATGTATACCGATTCTTCGGAATATACCTTTACCGGTGATTATTCGGTTTATGCTACGGTAACCATGGATGAGAGTACAGGCAATATTTACCGTACTGCCTATGTGCAGGATGCTACGGATGCCACGTACCTCTTCCTGGATTTCTCTGGGGGGGTGTCTCAGGGTGACTCCATTCGGTTGTACCTGAAAGGTTGTACCTTGTCGGAATATGGCGGTGTGTTTCAGGTGAAAGATGTGCACAATGACTCCTCTATCATTATTATTGCCAATGGTAAAGATTTGCAACCTCAGGAGGTCACTCTCGCTATGCTGGCCACCGGAAATTATGAATCGAAACTGGTTCGTCTGACTGATGTGCAATTTGCCTCTTCCGAGCTCGGTAAAACATGGGCTGAAGCTGCAGATTACGGCAACCGTACGCTCGAAGATTGTGACGAAAATACGGCCACAGTGCGTACCAGCAGCTATGCCAGCTTTGCCAAAGCCTTGTTGCCCGAAGGGAAAGGTGAAATGGTAGGTATCGCCAGCCGCTATAATACCACCATTCAGTTTTTTGTCCGCTCCCTTGCGGAAGTGAACCTGTCCGGCGAGCGCTGTGGTGGCGGTGGCGGTGGATCACAGGTCGATCCTGTTAACAGCCTCTCCGAAGATTTTTCTGCTGCAGTTGACTATGAGGACATTGCCTTCGAAGGCTGGTCTAATCTTATCGCTCAGGGTAATCGCAGATGGCAGGGAAAAACTTTCAGTAATAATAAATATGCACAGGCAACGGGTTACAACAGTGGACTGAGTGCTATGGAAACCTGGCTCATTACACCTCCTGTTGTTAATACTTCAGGCGATAAAATTTTGCACTTTGAAACGGCAAAAGCATTCTGGGAGCATACAGGCGTTCCCCTGGAGGTTTTTGCTTCCACCGATTTTACCGGAGAAAATTTTGCTACAGCAACCTGGACGAAACTTGATGCCCGTGTGGCTTCCTCCACGGATCCGGATAATGCATGGATTCCTTCCGGTGATATCGACCTCTCGGCCTTTACGGGAAATGTGGCAATTGGATTTAAATACCTGGGAAGCGACACCGAGAGTACTTCCATCCGGATCGATAATTTGGCTATTGACATCTCAGGTGGCGGCGGCGGGGGCCAGAACGATCCCGTTGACGAATTGTTTGAAGGCTTTGAATCGTTTAGTAATTATGACGATATTATTATCGACGGATGGCTGAATGCTCCCGAAGAAGGTACACGCCTCTTCCTGGCTCGCAGTTACGATAATAATATCTATGCGCAGGCTTCCGCATATAATTCCGGGGAAAACAGCAATATCACCTGGCTGGTAACACCTCCCATCGACCTTCAGGGTCAGATTTTTAATTTTAAAAGTAAAGATGGATATGATAACGGTGCTACTCTCGAAGTGCTGCTTTCCATCGATTACGAAGGCGACGGAAATCCATGGAATGCTACCTGGACAAACCTGAACCCGGCACTGTCAGGAGGTAATTCCAACGGGTATGCAGTGAACTGGACCGAATCGGGTGATATTTTGCTCCCTGCGGGAGGAATCGGATATATTGCTTTCAAATAT
>RZYD01000439.1 GCA_009930445.1 Bacteroidia bacterium
TACCTTCCTTGTTGAGCTTTTGATGAATACTCATTATACAGGGTTGGTAACGCATCTCAATTCAAAATTGGGTTGTGGGCAACGCTCACCTTAGTTATATTATCTTGGGATACGTAAGTCTTCAAGCTCATCATACAGCTCAAATTTGCTATCAGCAGAAATGAGTTTGCAACGATGTGCAATGGCAGTAACCATTATTAGGCGATCCTGTGGATCACTGTGGTGTTCAGGAAGGGTCACGGCTACTTCCGCAATTTCTGGCGTCAACGGCAATATTTCGACACCAGACCCCACTGTAGATTTTTCAAACCACTGGCTGAGCTCAACAGGCAATTCGATGCGATTATGATGGTTAAGCCATGCCACCTCAAAACAGCTGATAGCTGATATCGCAACACGAGAGGCATTTCTAATGGAGTTCATCCACCTATCCGTGAGTTTGCCTGTAGTTCCATTCAACCACCAGATCCATATATGTGTATCGAGGACGATCATGATGGTAAGTTCCAAGACGCACGAGGAGCACTGTCCATAATATCACCATTTATCTTGATCGTTCCCCGCAAATCTGGATCAGGCTCACGATTGGGTGGTTGCGTGATCTTATTCTCGTTCTGCAACACACGACGAGGCAGTAACGTTATCAAAACATGCGCATGCGTGGGCAATTTCATGCACTCGTCCCCAGTAATGTGCCCATTTTCTATGTATGCTTCTATGGTGGTAAACATATCGTATCCTTGTTTGTAGAAATTACCGTAATTTACCCGAAACTCTCAAGTAGCGTTCGACCTGTAAGGAGTATATCCATTTTCCAAAGAAAGGGGCAACCTTGTTTTGAAACGACATCCAGAGCACAACAACCGATTACGGTGTTTCGTCATTCGTTTTCCCGTCAAGATACCAACCAATAGTACGCCTCAGTCCCTCATAAAAATCGATTCTTGCCGCAAAACCAAATACTTTTTTTGCCCTGCTCACTTCCAAGCAACGCCGCGGTTGCCCATCTGGCTTACTAGAATTCCACACAACATCACCCTTGAACCCTGTCAACGTGACAATCTGCTCAACCAAATCACGGATAGATATTTCCACGCCTGATCCAATATTAACCGGATCAGAACCATCATACGTTGCTGTAGCCAACACAATCGCCTCAGCACAATCTTCCACATATAAAAACTCGCGCGTTGCTTTTCCCGATCCCCACACCTCAATACTCGAATCCCCATTCTTCACCGCATCACAACATTTCTTAATAAGAGCAGGAATAACATGCGAAGACGCTGGATCAAAATTATCCCGAGGTCCATATAAATTCACCGGCAACAAATAGATAGCATTAAACCCGTACTCCTGACGATACGCCTGCCCCTGCACCAGCATCATTTTTTTAGCCAATCCATAGGGAGCATTGGTTTATTCCGGATATCCATTCCACAAATCCTCTTCTTTAAAAGGTACCGAGGTGAATTTCGGATAGGCACAAATGGTACCCACCGCCACAAATTTATCAATGTCTGCCAAACGCCCCTGCTCTATCAGCTGCGTTCCCATCATCAAATTCTTATAGAAAAAAGATCCCAGATGCTCTCGGTTCGCCCCGATTCCCCCAACAACAGCTGCCAGATGGATTACAATGTCGGGCTGGGCATCCGCATACATCCGCACCACCCCATCATGCATCGTCAAATCATACTCCGTAGAGCGCGGAACAAAGATATTCTCACATCCACATTCCTGCAATTTCTCCACCACAAAAGAGCCTAGAAAACCCGCGCCGCCAGTAACCACTATCCGCTTTTCAGTTAAATCAATCATATCGTTCATCTTTCTTATTACACAAAACTGGGGGAAACATTTAACCACTAAATTTCACTAATGGGAAGAAGGTACGCAAGCGCGGGGGTTGCGGTGCAGGAGCAGTGCGATCGCGGTCTGAAATCCCGCTGTTACTCACATTCCGCCAATAACACGAGTGACTAAATAAACATGCGAATGTAAACGCAATTTTATCTACTCCAAAAATCATCGTTATTCATATCCAGATCATATCGTATAATTTTGCTCAGCAACCCTCGCGGCACATTTTTGCTACCATGATCAGGAATTGTTGTTTTTCTACCATCTTGATGTACAAATCGAATATGTGAGCCTTTTTGCCTCACTGGTACAAATCCTAATCAGCAATTCTAATTATGGGAAATGCGATGAACGCGGAAAGAAGCAGGATGGATAGCGGAACCTAAAAAGAGAAGCATTGCCCGTCCTTGTTCGT
>RZYD01000056.1 GCA_009930445.1 Bacteroidia bacterium
GAGCTGCGCATGGTGCCAGATGACGATTTTAATGAGTCAAAAGTTCAAAAGTATAAATTTCAAACCGTTGATGCAAAAACCTAACCGGAAATTACTGATAAATAATAAATCATACTTTTTTCGTCAAAATTTATGTTGCTTCAGCAAGCGAATGATAAAGTTAATAGAATAAAAATTATTTCGCAAAAATCACTTAATAAAATAAATTGTATTTTCAAAATATAAGTAAAAAATTAGTATTAAATTGTCTTGCTTGATATGTGTATTTTGAGCATGCTTGTTTCGCTGGTAAATAGTTTTTATTTTTCACAAATATGGCGGAATTTTATATTTAAGGTGATTATTATGAATAATAAAATACTCATTATTGATGACAATGTTAATCATTTAGACGCATTTTTTATGATTTATAAAAAATATTTTGATATATCTGTTGCGATAAATGGAATTGATGCAATAGAAATGATTAAAAACAATAATTATTCAATAATAATTTCTGATTACAAAATGGAAAATATTCATGGATTAGAACTTCTTGAATATGTAAAAAAATTATCTCCTGATTCAATTCGCTTATTACTGACAGGTTATGCTGATTCAGATATTGCAATTCAAGCTTTAAACGATGGTTTGGCTTATAAAATAGTAAGAAAGCCATGTAGTAAGAGTGAATTTTTGAAAATTTTGGTAGAATCTTATAGTTATTATAATAATAACTTGTTAGATAAAAAAATAAATAAAATTACCTCTCATTTAGAGAATAAAAATTTTGTTAAAAATATAAATAAAATCGATTTGATAAAGTTATTCGATGATATAAAATTAAATTTTACACCTAACTTCATGAAAAAAAATATCAACTTCAATGTTGATTATAAAAAAAATGATTCTTCTATTAATTTTGACGCATTTATTTTAAATGATGCTATTTTACTAGAAGCTTTAATGTCAATTATTTTTAATTTAATAAATGATAAAATTAAAGAAAATCATTTTTTGAATATAGAATTTTTTTCAAAAACAAATTTAATTTTGAAAATTGAATACATTGCTCGCGACAATGATGATGCGTTAATAAGTAAAATTGGTTTAATCAATTATGATGCTGATAGGTGGATTAAAGCGTATGCAATTCGTCTAATTTTGGAAGAGTTGAAAGGAGAGATGAATGAGCACGAATCAACTACTGTAATAAATGGTATTGAGCAAAAAAAAGTTATTATTTCTCTGGAAATGCCGGCTTTGGTGGAGACATTCCAGGAGTCTTCAAAACAGACTGCGCCGGTGTTACCGCTGTAAATTTGACTCTGCGGATTGCGGCACTTCGGAGAATGTCCGCGTCTATCTGAAGGCTTTTATGAAATTTTGCCTAAACTCATTGCGCGACGCTACTCGTAGGTTGTGGAGCGAAAATTTCCTCCTTTGGAGATGAAAGCCGCGCACTGTAAAGGCGTTCGTGGTCCAAGGTGGCGGGATGCATCCACTTGACTTTGGGTACACTGAACTGTGTACGGGTTCGCTGATTGCCTGAGGATTGTACAACATCTCCGTCCTGCTGGGCACAATTTCGCTGTAGGTGCTGGCCTGGGGCGGTGACAGTCTCAGTGAAGCCTGGGCCATAAGTCTCTGCCTGAGAATTTGGAGTCACAGAGGATTTGACGGTGTTGGAAACGGCAAACTGCATGTGATTTCAGTTTTTGAGGCTTTTGAAGGATGCGATAGGGGCATGCGCGAGTGGATTGCCGAACGGTTGCCGCTGTACAGTTCAGTGTTTGGCCGAAATCGTGCCGCAATCATATCTCACTGGATATTCTGAACTATTTTTCAACAAAGAGAAAAGTATGAAAATTATGACAGTATAGAAAACAAGATAAAGGTTTGTGAAGTTATTGCTGTTTGTATTTTTCAATTAGCCTGTTGTTTTAAAGAAAAAATTTTATCATAATTGATTTTATATCCTATTAATAATTGTGTTTTTATATTATCAGTTATTCATATATTGTGCTGTTTTTATCTATATAGTTGTTAGTTAAGTCTCGATATTTAATGTCTAAATTCAAATTTATAAATTTTTTATTCTGAAATAGATATTATTTTATCTTTTTATAGCAATATTTATTATATATAAAGATGTATAATTATCTGACTAGACGTCTTGGTTTACAGCGTATCCTGCGATGTGGGTAATTAGGCTGGCGAAACGCTCCTCATACGAATTTTTTCAGTATTCTGAAAAATCGCCGCAAAGAGTGTTATCAGTTAAGAATTTATGACAGCGGGTTGTGGCCCCGGAACAATTATTACTCTTGCGAACTGGAAGTCACGAAAGCCTTCGACCAAAGAACACGATACGTTGCGAGGATGTTCGGCACCCTGTTCATGATCATCTCCAAATTAGCTCTTTCTCTGCTCTCGCCACTGGGTACTGCACTTGTCCTCTGGCTTTTGGCGCTGATTCTCGCAGTTGTCGGGGCCAAACGTTTGTTTTTTGCGGCCGGTCTGTTGGGCCTGGGTTGGCTGGGGCTCTGGTCGATGCCCGCAATGAGCATCGCGGTGCGCGGCGCGCTGGAGAAAGAGTATCCCCCGATCGAATTTTTAGCATTGCCTAGGTGCGAGGCGGCGGTGCTCTTGGGTGGGGCTATGGGGCCGCCCGATAGTCGCCATGCCGAGCCGGACCTCAACAGAGCTGCCGACAGGGTACGGGCTGCGGCGCAGGCCTATCACGCGGGCAAGGCTCCGTTGCTTTTGCTGAGCGGGGGTGGGGATTCCGAAACATGGGGACGTCCCGAGGCCGAGGCCATGCAGACTGTGTTGCGCGAGTTCGGGGTTCCTGACGACGTAATGATACTTGAAGGGCGCAGTCGCGACACCTGCGAGAATGCCCGCTACAGCGCCGTCCTGCTTCGAGCGCGAGGTATTGATCGGGTGCTGCTGATCACCTCGGCTCTGCACATGCGTCGGGCTGTGCGGTTCTTTGCACTTGAAGGCATCAAGGCTGTTCCCGTGCCCACGGACCACGAGGCCCGTACAGTTCAGGGAATGCGACGCTGGATTCCCGACGCTGACGCCCTAGAGGGCAGTGCCCGGGCGATCAAAGAGTGGGTGGGGCAGTTGATGGCATCGTTCGGGTGATAGGAATTGGTGTCGTTTAATTACAAAAGTTGTATCATTTATTTAATATGATTTTGTATTAATAATATATTTTAAATAAAATGTATTTTATAGGAATTGCAATGAATAATAAAATATTATTAGTTGATGATGATGTAAATCATTTAAATTCATTTTATTCATTATATAGAAAATATTTTGATATTACAATGTCAACTTCTGCTCTTGAATCTATAGAAATTATGAGGTCTTGTGAATATTCTGTTATTATTTCAGATTTTAAAATGAAAGAAGTTAATGGAGTTAATTTTCTTTGGTATTCAAGAGAGTTTTGTCCAAATTCAGTTAGGATGTTACTTACTGGATATGCTGATATGGAAATTGCAATTAGTGTTTTGAATGATAACATAGCTTATAAAATAATTACAAAACCATGTAAAAAAAAATATTTGTTAGAAAAATTAATAGAAGCCAATAATTTTTATAATAAAAAAATTTTAGAAGAAAAATTAAATAGAATTATAAATAATTCAGAAAATATTAATTTTTTAATGAAAAATGAAAAAATCGATATTACAACATTATTAGATGATATTATATCAAGTTTTCGATCGAAAATAAGTTACAACAATATCAGTGTAGTAGTTGATTATAATATTGATAATAATTCGACATTATTCGATGGATATATAGTAAGTGATAAGATTATTCTTAATCAGTTAATTTGTAATATTTTTATTGTAATACTAGATTCAATTTCTGGGAAAAAAATTTTAAATATAGAATTTATTGAAGATGGAAATATTTATTTAATATTTCGATATTCTATCGATACCCAAGATGAATCGTCGTGGAATAATATTCAACTGTCCAAGTATGATGTGGACAAATGGCTGATGACATATTCAGTCCGTCTTATTCTGGAAAAGCTGAGAGGAAAAATGAGCTCTCGCGAAGCAGTGACTGTCGCCAACGGCGTTGAACAAAAAGCCGTAGTCCTTTCTTTGGAAATACCGGGAGGGGCAGTTATGACAGATGAGCGGCCAATGAATGATGGGGATACATATTCCATTTCATCTTGATGCGTTGAGGCGATAATGCATCGGAGTTGATCGCCGTGGACCTGATGGCCGTCTGTGATGTGTCGCTCGCTCTCCTATCACCGCTGGGGACGTCCCTTATTCTGGGAGCCCTAGCTATCTTACTGGCTTTGTCCGGCGCCGAAATCAAAGCCTTCTTGGCCGGCCTGTTGGGACTGGCTTGGCTTTGGACTTGGTCGTTGCCGGCGGTGAGCGACGCCGCGCGTTGGGTTGTGGAACGGGAATTTCCTCCGCTGTCAATGCAATCCGTGCCAGCAGGAAAGGCGCTCGTGGTTCTGGGTGGCGGGATGCTTCCATCGGATGCACGGTATCCGGAACCATGTTTGAGTTCAGTCGAGCGGTTGAGGTCAGCGGCGCGCCTCTACCATGCGGGCAAGACTCCGCTGCTCGTACTGAGCGGGGGTGGGGATGGCTCCACGGAGGCCTGGGCTATGAGTGTCATGCTTCGAGAGTTCGGAGTCCCACAGGATGCGATGCTTTTGGAAGCGACTAGCCGGACCACCAGCGAAAGCGCCCGTTACAGTGCGAAGCTGCTGCGGGAAAGGGGTATTGAGACTGTGCTTCTTGTCACGTCGGCCATGCACATGGGCCGGGCAGTCAGGCATTTCAGCAATGAGGGCATCTGGGTGGTGCCGGTGGCAACGGGTCATGAGGCGCGTGGTGTCGTCCCGTGGCGTCGCTGGATTCCAGATATTGAAGCTCTGGAAGGAAGTGGCAAGGCAATGCGCGAGTGGATTGGCCAACGGATGCCCCTGTACGGGCCGGTCCATGAAAAAATTCGCGCTAAGATCGCATCAAACTGAATTTATTGGACTATTTTAATAAAGAGAAAGAATATGAAAATTATATCTGTAGTAGGTGCACGCCCCAACTTTATGAAAATCGCTCCGCTGGCGCATGCCATCGAACAACATAACGCCTCCACACTCGGCACATTCGTGGAGCACAAACTAGTGCATACCGGCCAGCATTATGACGTTCGCATGTCGGAAGGATTTTTCCGGGAATTGAACATACCTGCCCCTGACATCAACCTGGAAATCGGTTCGGGATCCCATGCGGAGCAGGTTGGGCGGACGATGATCGCCTTCGAAAAAGTGCTGCTGCGCGAACGCCCCGACTGGGTCGTGGTCCTCGGCGATATTAACGCCACCCTGGCCTGTTCCGTGACGGCGAAGAAGCTCTGTATCTCGGTCTGTCACATTGAAGCCGGCCTGCGAAGCGGAGACATGACCATGCCAGAGGAAATCAACAGGCTCGTCACGGACCGCCTGAGCGATTTGCTCCTCACGCCGGACACCTTCTCCAGCCTGAACCTTTTCAGGGAAGGGGTTCTCCCGGAAAAAGTGCGGTTCGTTGGCAACATCATGATTGACACGCTGGAGGCCAATCGCGAAAAAGCCGCTGCCTACGACTTGGACCGCATCTTTGAGAAAAACTCACTGCTTTCAGACGGGACCAACAACCTCCCGGACTTTTCGGGCGGTTTCGCCCTTCTCACCATGCATCGCCCATCCAACGTGGACAGCGTAGAATCCCTCGCTCCCATATTAGATTTTCTGACCGATGAAGCGGCGACGACCTTACCGGTCGTCTGGCCCATACATCCTCGTACCCGGAACATGCTAATCTATTTCGGATTGTGGGAGACGGCTGTCACCTGTCCCGGCTTGGTATTGCTACATCCGTTAGGGTATCATGAGATGCTTCGACTGAACATCGAAGCTCGACTAACCCTTACTGATAGCGGTGGGTTGCAGGAAGAGTGCTGCGTCCTCGGCACGCCTTGCCTGACTTTGCGTTGGTCGACGGAACGCCCCGTCACTTTGCAGGAGCATGGGGGCGCGAGTGTGCTGGTCGGGAATAATGTCCAGCGGATTCGGGAAGAATTCAGAAAAACCCTAGGAGCGGATCGCGTGCCGAAGCGTCCTGAGCTTTGGGACGGGCATACTGCCGACCGTTGCCTGGCTGCGCTTCTCGAAATGTAGTTTCGCTGCTTCTTTCTTCTCCCCGAACTCCGGGCCGGATAGGGGGTAGCGGGTATCGGACCAGATGGGTCAAGCCTCGGCACACCCGGCGCCGGTTTCGCTTTGACCTCGCAGGGGAAGACGGACATGAAAGACAGTTCCCTCGCCGACCACCGTCTCGAAACCGATCACACCACCGTGTTTGTTCACCACGATGTCGTGGGCGATGGCTAGGCCCTGTCCGGTACCCCGGCCGACCTCCTTGGTGGTGAAAAAGAGGTTGAACACCTTGCCCCGGATGTTTTCCGGGATGCCCGGACCGGTGTCTTGTATGCAGATTTCCACGTATTCGCCGTCTTGCCTGGTCGTGATGGTGATCAGGCCTTTCTTCGACGTCCCTCGCACGGCCTCTTCGATGGCGTGGGCGGCGTTGACAATGATGTTCAGCAGAACTTGGTTGATTTCAGCCGGGTTGCAGATGACCGCCTCAAGTTCCGGGTCGAACTCGGTGACGACTTCCGCCACGTAGCGCCATTCATTACGAGATATGACCAGCGTGCTTTCGATGGATTCCCTGATGTCGACCTTGCGCATACCACCGGAGATAGGGTGCGAAAAGCGCTTGATAGCCCGGACAATGGAGCTGACACGATCGACTCCGTAATGAATCCTCTCGATGGTCCGCGGGACTTCCTCAAGAATGAATTCGAGGTCGATATCGGAGGACAGTTTCTCGATGGCCTTGATTATATCGCCGCGTTCCTGTCCACTGGCGGGAAAGAGCCTTTCGGTTAGGACTGCCAGCCTTTGCAGCCCGTCGCAGGCTTCTTGGAGAAACGTCATGGAATCACCGATGAACTGGACAGGGGTGTTGATCTCGTGCGCAATGCCGGCGGCAAGTTGCCCTATGGCCTCCAGTTTGGCCGCCTGACCTAGCTGGGCCTCGAGGAATTTCATTTCGGAAATGTCCTCGCCGAGAACGAGAAAACCGTCGAGGCTGTCCGGTTTGTCCAGCAGGGGGGTGATGGTCACGACGTGAAAACGCTGTACTCCTGTGGGGCATGCATGAGTGACATTGTTAATTCGAGTGGATTTCATGCTAGCGCGTGTCAGTTCAACGCTTTTCACGAGCATTCGCCATTCGCCGGGCAGTTCCATATGTTCGAGGTGTCTGCCGACAACGGTATCCGCAGGCAAGCCGAAAGTTTCCTGGGCGGCCTGATTCCAGCGCGTTACGGCACAGTCTTTGTCAAGGCCGATGAGCACAGCGGATATGGAGGAAAGGATCTGGTTGATCTCCCGGTGAGCCTGTTGGCGCTCTGCCACCTCGATTTGCAGGAGTGCGTTGGCCGACGCCAGTTCCTCAGTGCGTTCGGAGACTCTTTTTTCTACCTGCGAATAGGCCTCCTGCAATGCGACTTCGGATCGCTTGCGGTCAGTAATGTCGCGGCTGATCCCGATGAGGCCGATTAATTCCCCATCCGGACCCCAGTATGGCGACTTCAAAGTTTCGATGAGCCTTTGGCTTCCGTCGGGATACGTGATATACTCTTCATTTTTCCGCTGCCTGCCCTGGGCCAGCATGGACACATCATGATTTCTGAAATCTGCAGCGACGTCCCTGGCAAAGAGATCATAATCTGTTTTGCCCATGATTTCTTCTTTGGAACGTCCTACAAATTCCGCAAATTGTGGATTGCAACCGATGTATATTCCATCGATATCCTTAAAGAAAATTATGTCAGGTATGGAGTCAAGGAGGGAGTTGATCAGTGCCGACTGGCGTTTCAGCTTTTCCTCGGCGGCCTTTCGATCTGTGATATCGACCATGACTGAAAGCAGGAATGACTTTCCCTGGCTCTGGATAACTTCACCAGAAAAAATGCCACAACGCGTTGCGCCATCCTTGCATGTGATCTGCAATTCTTTGTGTTCTACTGTTCCTTGCAACAAAGCCTCTTCCGACGATACTTCGAGCGTAGTTATGTCGCTAATGATTCCAAGTTCAACTGTGGTACGCCCGATCGCTTCCTCTTTGGAGAATCCAGTCGTTGCAGTCCAGGAATCGTTGACATCTATGAGCCGCCTGTCGGGCAAGGAACTGAGGGCCATGAGGGTGGGGTTGGACCGGAACAGACGCTCGAAACGCTGAAGCGATTCCTGCTCAACTGTAAGGTTTTTAGATATTCCGCAGATGCATTCCACTCCATTCCATATGCTTTTCCAGATGCGCGTTTCAACCGGCACAAGAGAGCCGTCATTGTGAGCCAACGGAAGCGGGCAGGTCTTCCGAAAACCCTGGAGCATATCGGTGAATATCTGCCCAGCCTCCTGCCGTTTGTCTACCGGATGGACGTCGAGCACATTCATGGAACAAAGCTCTTCAAGGCTGTACCCGAGCGTTGTGGTGGCGGCTGTGTTCGTGAAGTAGATGCCGCCATCGGGCGTGCAGACCCACAGAGGATCCGACATGGATTCAAAAAAATGGCTGAAATTGTTTTCGTTTTCACGCAGTGCAGCTACAACTAAACTGCAGTTCAGTCTGTCCTGCTCGAGTTCGGAAATCCGTTCATGCGCTTTTCGCAATTGTTCCAGAAGATCTTTCTTGCTCAAGTCCGAATATTCCATGAATCGTCCTGGTTCCTTGAGCGCCGATCAACAGTAGCGTCTGTTTTTTGCATCAAAGGAAGTCAGCTGGCGGCGCTGTTAAGGCATGTGGCTCGGTTAGATGGTTCAACATGTCAATATTGTCGTGAAATTGCCGACTGATTTGAAGAAACGTCTGTCTTACATACGGGGAGGTGTCGTTGGAAAAAGTGAGTGCCAGGGAGCACGGGTGCGACAGGCTGTGATTAAGACAAACAGTTCAAAGAGTTCTTGTCAATCGTTCTTGTCCTACATTTTGTGACATGTGTATACAACACGGTTGGGTGAAAAAATAAACATGTAAAAAATGCTCATTTTTTTCGCACCGTAGAGCACGTGGGCTTCTTGCAAAGTTTTTTGAAATCTGCGTGGTTCGTTCAAGCATGTGCGAGGTGATCGTTGAAATGCGGCGGGGTTCCATCTCTGGCTGTGAACGGAAAGCTGGGGATGGTTTCTGACATTGGAATTCATGCGCTACGCTCGGCGATCTGTGCTACGAATAAACTTGTATCGTTAAGCGTATCAAGGAATTATCGCAATCATCGGAAAAAGGGGGTGCGGTCGTAATTTTTGGCTGGTTCTGGGGTTTGTCGAGTTATGTCATCTGTATCGTAAAGTTTTATTCTATAAGTATGTAGCAATCGGATAACAATTTTGGATCAGTGTGTTTTGCGTAAGCAATCAAAGGGAATCCGTCGATATAGTAGTATTTCAGTAAAATGATGAATTCATTCATGATTCGCGGAAGTTTATTGTCGCGTTGTATGAACGCCATTTGACCAGTGCCTTCCAAAGCATCGGCCCTGCCTTATGGCGTATCCTTCGGAGGTGCGATGTACTACGCGATATTGACGTCACTTTCATTGACGGTTATTTTTATCCTCGTTCTGAAACCGCTGGCGGAGTATGTCGGCTTGGTGGACGAACCATCTTTCCGCAAGCATCATGCAGGAGTTGTCCCGCTTGTCGGCGGCGTTGCCATCTACGCGGCTTTGGTGCTTGCAACGGCCGCCTTCCCGGCATTGCAGACAAGGTCCGGCCTCGGTCTGATTGCGCTCTGCCTTCCGATCATGGCCGCGGGAGTGGCCGACGATCGTTGGGAGGTTTCATTCAAGTTGCGCATGGCTCTTGAGATTCTGTGCTGTGTTGCTGCCGCCAAGTGGTTTGACGTCCGCTTGCTGAGTTTCGGGGAACTGTTGCCCGGTGTCGACGTGAGCCTGGCATGGGCCGGCCTGCCGCTGACCATAGTAGGCATTGTCGGCGTCATGAATGCTTTCAATATGATAGACGGGGTGGACGGACTTTCCGGAACCTTGGGGTGCATGACCTTCTTAGCCCTCGCCGTTCTGGCATCGGGAACGCACCCCAGTGTGTCACAGTTGCTCGCCTGTATTGCTGGGGCTCTGTTTGCCTTCCTCCTTTTCAATTCGCGCTTTTTTGGTCGCCAGAAGGCTGCGATTTTCATGGGTGATGCAGGTACGATGCTCCTCGGCTTCGCTCTGGGTTGGCATCTTGTACAGTTGTCGCAGGGGCGAGGCGCGGCATTTCAGCCGGTTACAGCCCTTTGGATTTTTGCCATACCTCTTATGGACACGGCAGCGGTCACCATCCGACGCGTGCGTCGAGGCCAGTCCCCATTTCATCCAGATCGCGGTCATCTCCATCATTTACTGCAGAGCATGGATTTTGGTGTGCGCGGAACGGTTCTGGTAATTTCAATAATTCATGGTAGTTGCATCATCCTCGCTTTTGCGTTCAGAGGTTTTCATATCCCGCAATGGGTCAGCTTTTGGTTGTTCTTCGTCATGTTCGCCATTTACTATGCCGTGACCTATCGATTCAGCGGAAATAGCGTCGATGTCTCCCAGGATACGAATATTCACTAGTCTGCTGAGGTTCTTCGACGTTTAATGTGGAATTGACCGACCTCGCCCAGTTTGGATAGCCCTCCCTCAGGAGGATTGCCATGCTTGCCGAACAAATATTCGCCTTG
>RZYD01000440.1 GCA_009930445.1 Bacteroidia bacterium
GATGATGAAGAAGAAAAAGAAAAAACTCCGGAATCAGAAGCGTAAGTTATAAATAAAATTTGTCAGAACCAGACTGTTTCCGGTTTTGACCTGCAACAGGCTGCTCCCCGGAGTAGCCTGTTTTTTATTTGTCGGGCCTGTTTTGCACCTCGCACGGTGAAAGTTTTTGTAAATGTCGATTTGACCCGAAACATCAGCCATTGACAGGCGTGCCAGGGATGATCCTGAATCTGAAGGAAGCCATATATGGATTATTGACGACAAGTTCTGCCGGGTTACTGCTTAACGATTGCTGAAATTTATCAATGTTTCGCGCTCATTTGAAAACGCTGGATACAAAACGATTTGCCTTGGCGTGCGAGAACCGGGGCGTAATTCCTCGGTCTGCCCGATTGTATGTGTTTTAATGGCTGAATAATCGTAACTTTGTATTTATGTCGGAAAAAATTACTTTTCTCGGTACCGGAAGCGCAATCCCCACTTTACACCGCAACCCCTCGGCGCAGGCGCTCTCGGTCGATGACCGAATCTATCTGATCGATTGTGCCGAAGCGACGCAGCTGCAAATGCAGCGCTTTGGCGTGAAGATGCAACGCCTTCGTGCTGTTTTTATCTCCCATCTCCATGGAGATCATTTTTTTGGACTCGTGGGACTAATTTCCACTCTTCATCTGCAAGGCAGAAAAGCCCGTCTGGATATTTTCGGGCCGGATGGACTTGAGCAGATTCTTACAATTCAGCTTGCTTATGCCCGCCATGATCTGGCGTATGAAATTAATTATCATACGGTTGATACTACCGTTTATCAAAAGGTGTATACTGATGATAAAATTGATGTTTTTACCCTTCCATTGCAGCATCGGTTGCCGACCGCCGGGTATCTTTTTCGGCGTATTCCAAAACCAAGGAAAATTTGTCGTGAGTTTATCCTGAGTCAGGATATTCCGCTCGATTGGTACCCACGAATAAAAGCAGGGGAGGATTATGTGGACAGGATGGGGAATGTTTTTCCCAATGAAAGGATAACCAGCCCCTCCCCCCGTTTCAGTTATGCCTATTGTTCCGATACCCGCTACAGTGAAGCCATTATTCCTTTTGTTGAGGAAGTGGATCTTCTTTACCATGAGGCGAGTTTTAGCGATGCTCATGCCGATCTGGCAGCAGCGCATCTCCACAGTACCGCCCGTCAGGCCGCGATAATAGCCCGACGGGCAAGGGTGAAACAACTGGTGATTGGTCATTTTTCAAACCGCTACAGTACTCCTGATCTCCTGTTGGCGGAGGCCAGAAGCGAATTTCCTCCAACCTTTGCCGCTGTTGATGGTGCCGTGTGGGAGAGAGGTAACCTGCTCCGGTAATTATTCAACGAAATTTTAACCGGTGTGTCACAATGTGATCAAAGAAAGTTCTGTACGCCTGTTTATGGCCCGGTTGATTTCTGAATCGTTGGGTCGTAAAGGAAAATCTTCACCAAATCCTCTGGGTGGCAGTATTTGTTGTGGCAAAACGCCTTGCTTTAGCAAATATTGTTGTACCGCAAATGCTCTGCTTTCCGATAATTCAAGATTATACTGCCTTGTATAGGTGTTATCGGTGTAGCCCTCAATACGTATTTTATACCCGGGATGCTCTCTTAAGCGCCTTGCAATTTCATTTAAATACGGATAAGACGCAGGGTTAATGGCATATTTGTCAATATCGAAATGGATACGTTGCCCGGGCGGATAGTCTGCCTGAGCGGTAATGTCAGTCGGTTGATGCTGCTCCGATTTTGTTTTTTTGATCGGCCCTTTTTCAATATGGTCAAAAAGCTCCTCCATGGGTTGTTCCTCTAAGGGTTTCTCCTTTGGCTCCGGCATTGGCTCATTGCCTTTTCGTGTCTCCTCTGCTTCTCCTTCCCTTGGTTTGGAAACAGTGGTTTCCACAGCGGGTTGCACCCCATTCATCGTGCCTATATTAATCGTTATTGTGATTCCCTTATCCTCTCCTTCGTCCTCTTTCTGTTCTTGTGGAATCTCTGGCATTTTTTCCGTAACATGCGACTTGGCGGGTTCAGCGGATGGCATTTTTTTCTTCTTGCCAATAAAAACATTTATTCCCATGGTAAAACGGATGTAATCATCGCGTTGACCGATATACACATAACCAAGTTCGGCAGTAAACCCCACATCCTCTGTGCGAAAATTGATACCGGTGCCCATGAGAACTGACCAATGATCGTTGCGGCTTAGCCGGGTATTCCCTCCACCCAGC
>RZYD01000441.1 GCA_009930445.1 Bacteroidia bacterium
CTCGCGATGTAACACTTGCCACTTGCTAACAGTTCGGTTTACCACCGCCTGTTCGGGGCTTGCACCCTATAATTAACACCCATGCCGGGCACACACGGTTGGCGGTATGTTTTTGTTGCCGATTTCGAAGCACAAATCTGTCAAGTTACACGAAAGTTTATTAGATGCAGAAACGCTGAAACTCGCACTTTCTCGACAATAAAATATACCGCGTGTTATAGCCATGTGCATTATTTGAACTATCAACCAGAATAATATTTAAATAACAGTTTTCATGTAGGGCTTATATGGAATTGTAAAACTAAATATAGAACCTTTACCTATTTCACTTTTTACAAAAATTCTTCCTTCGTGTTTTTGGATAAATTCCTTACATAGAATCAATCCTAAACCAGTACCTTTTTCATTTTGGGTTCCCGGTGTTGAAGAATTTTCTTCTATTCGAAATAGTCTCTCAATTTTATCTTTTGTCATTCCCACACCATTATCATGCACAGAAATCGACAACTCATCATTTTCTACTTTTGTTGAAATTACTATTTTTCCATTGATATTCGTAAATTTAATGGCATTAGTAATCAGATTTCTTAAAACTGTGCTCACCATATTTTTATCAGCGTAAACATTAATGTTTGGAAGTAAGTCACTGGTGATAAGAATAGATTTTTGCTTTGCTGCATCGGATAATAAATCGGTAACTGTATGTATAAGTTCTACCATTTCAAAATTCACAGGATGGAATTCCATTCTGCCTGTTTGAGAAAGTGACCATTTCATTAGATTTTCCAGCAAATCTATTGCTCTCTGAGAAGATATTTGAACAATATCTGCATATTCTTCTATTCTGTTATAGTCTTTAATTCTTACCTGCTCAACAAGAAGATTACTAAATCCAAGGATGGAATTGAAAGGACTTTTTAAATCGTGAGCGATAATAGAAAAGAATTTGTCTTTTTCGGAATTGAGTATTTGTAGTTCCTCATTTTTAAGTTTGATTTCTTCCTCTGCCAGTTTGCGTTCAGTAATATCGTGTATCACCACCAAACGACTTCCCTCTGGGCTTTTAATCGCATATTTATTGATAATGAATACTTTAATTTCATTAGCGCTTTGGATTTTTATTTGGTCCACTGGTTCACGATCAAGAGCGGCATTCAATAAATCTGTATAAGAAACACCAGAAGATTCGGCAGGTAATCCGATGATGTTTTTGTTCCTAATTCCCAAAAAAGACAAACCAACTCCATTTATATCCTGTATCCTGTTTTTATTATCAAGCACCAATATTCCATAGGGTAAGGTTTCAACAAGTATTTTGCGAGCTACTGGCACTAAATCCAGAATGTGGGTATAAAAGATAGCCAAAGCAAACAAAGAGCCACTTAGAATTAGGCTTGCCGGAGTTATATTCAATCCAGAAATAAAATTACTGCCGGTAAGATAAAAAACACTTGCAATCCACGGACATAAACCTGCAATGAAAACTAATAATCCCTGTATTCGATAAATACTTGCCTGATTGAAAATAAAACTGAAAAGATAGATGGTTGCAAAAAGAAGCAGAAGATAGTTATAAGCTATGTGACCGATCCAGAATCCGATTCCATGGTAATATTCCATGATATTTGTTTTCTCAGATATTGGTGAAAACCCAGTCCATATTAAGTGGTGTTTTTCGTTGGTTATTGCCAATAACAAAGTGATTACTGGAATAATAAATAGTAACAGGATATTTTTAGGAGTAATAAATTTTTTTTTGCCTGTGAACTGGAGGACAAAGATTAGGTAAAATACCGGCGAGGAGGTGGCTCCAATATATTCTACACCTGACCAGAAGGCTTTTCCTTGTATAGTTGTCGCAGCGGTTTCAAACATAACCCAAAATGTCCAAATTCCTGTTCCAACCATTAATAAAGTGAGTTCTTTTGCACCTTTTACCGATTTTCTTTGCCATGCAAGAAACGCAACAAAAAAAGAAACTAAGGTTGTTGCAAGGAAGAATACAGTATATATCGTAATCATATAATTCATCGTACAGCACTATTTTTAAGATAAAACAGTATTGTGAAAGCTTCTTTGGATTTATCAATGTGGCTCATAATAATCATTTGCTCAAAGTTATGAGAATTTTTATATCCTACTCTTTTTGTCGGGTAACGCAGGCGGATTACTCCGCCTTTGTCCCCTAAGAACCGGACTTGAACCTTTCGACTCATCCGGCTCAGGCTCTCAGAAGGCGGATTAAAC
>RZYD01000442.1 GCA_009930445.1 Bacteroidia bacterium
TTATATTACACTTAATACACAAAGTGTTGCAATTGGGCTTATCCCCACAGGTGAAGAGATTGCTGTTACCTTTTCCGTATCTGCCGACGCACAAACACCAATGGGTACGTCTGTTGAGTTTATCCTGGCGGCTGAAGGTGGCGCTTATTCGGCCCAGAAGGCTTACCTGCATGTAATTGGACTTATTTTGGAAGACTGGGAATCAGGTGATTTTTCCGGTTATGATTGGCAAATGGCAGGCAGCGGCGAATGGATTCTGGTGGAGGATGTAGTATTTGAAGGTACCTATAGTGCCAAATCAGGGAGTATCGATCACCAAAGTTCGGTTACAATCTCCCTCGATTATAATGTAATGCGCGACGACAGCCTCTCTTTTTATTATAAAGTCAGCAGTGAAGCTTCGTATGATTTCCTTCGCTTTAAAATTGACGGAAATATCGTTGGGCAATGGTCAGGTGAAGTGGACTGGACACGTGCTGCTTATCCGGTTACTGAAGGACCCCATACATTTGCCTGGGAATATGCCAAAGATTATATGGCTACTGGTGGCAGCGATTGCGGATGGATCGATTATATTGTGCTCCCTCCTGAATTAGTTACCTCAGCTTATGCCGGAAACGATATCGTTACCTGTGATACAGCGCCTGTTATTCTCGACCAGGCAACGGCTACCTATGTTACGTCAATACTTTGGGAAACCGATGGTTCCGGTGCGTTTGACGACCCACTGTCCCTGAATCCTCAATATACTCCTTCCAATGAAGACCTGGCGTCAGGGCTGGTTACTCTTACCTTAAATGTTACAGGACCAGAGCTTACCCTCTCCGATATGCTGCAGTTAACGCTTAACCCTTCTGTTGTAGCCGTAATTGCCGGTGAAGCATCGGTATGCTCCAACGAACTTTACGGGATTTCAGGTATTGAAGCTGAATCGTATACCTCCATTATGTGGTCTACCCGTGGAGATGGCTCCTTTGATGACCCCTCTGCTTTGCGGCCTGTATATTCCCCCGGAGCCAACGATATACTTACCGGATCAGTTACGCTCTCCATCCTTCTTTCAGGCTATGAAGCTTGCGGTGACTGGTCGGGTGAACAAGAACTCACGATTTACGAAGCTCCTGCTGCGATTCTGTCGGGTGGAGGTGATTTATGTTACGGCGACAGTCTTCAGCTTTCGGTTACCCTGACAGGCACTGCGCCCTGGACCCTGATCCTGGGGAATGGCGAAATAGTTGAGGGGATTGAATCGAGCCCTTGGTTGCATTATGTAGCTCCCGATACTACCATGGCTTATACAATACAGTCCGTTTCCGGCGCGAATGGATGTACCCGTGTCGCCGAAGGAATAGCCAACGTTACCGTTCATCCACGCCCGGTAGTTGAACTGGGTCCGGATACTGCCATTTGTCATAATCATACGATTTTTCTTGATGCCGGTACCGATGGTACTTCTTATATCTGGTCAACCGGAGAAACCAATCAGACTATTGCCGTGGATTCAACCGGAGTAGGCATTGGTGGCGTAAAAACGATTTATGTTGAGGTAAACAATGCCTTCTCCTGTAGTACTTCAGACACCATTCAGATTACTTTTAATGATTGTACCGGTATCGATGACTTCGCAACGTATCTTGGGTTGGCTGTTTATCCTAACCCTGTCAGTGAAGAATTATCCGTAATGTTTTCGTCCCCGGAGTCAAAAGAATATTATTGTGAAATTAGGGATGGCCGGAATGCTAGGGTTGCTGCTTTCTCTACCGGAAGGGTGGCCGGAGAAGTGATCAGAAATGTAAATGTAGCGCATTTGCCGGATGGGATATACCTGATGACCCTCCGGTCAGGAATGCATGTGGCAAGCTGTAAAATTGTGATTCAGCATTAAGTCGTTATATAAACTTATAATTCATATCCGGGTGCAGTAAAAGGCTGCCCCGGATTTAATCTTTCATTTTCTGATAAGGGAGCCTGTTTCTTTATACTTTTGTGCTTTAAAACCTTAGGGTCTGAAACAAAAATGTTGCTATGCTGTACCCATGAGTAGAGGAACACTAATCCACAATATGAAAACACTGAAATTAAATTAATGAAGTATGAAAACAAAATCTAAAATTTTTGTTGTTACGCTGACAGCGCTGATCGCTGTCACTTTTGCCTGTACACGGCCTCAACCCGAAGACCTGATTATTGGAACCTGGAAGGTGGATACAATTTTTACCACCAATGTTGATACTTCTCTTGTCGA
>RZYD01000443.1 GCA_009930445.1 Bacteroidia bacterium
TGCTTTCTCTTTTTTGTTACATCTGTTTATAGTTTTAAAAAATACCTATCTTTACCGTTCTAACATAGAAAAAATGTACCATTGGTTTTTAGCCTATAAGATTCAAATTAACCGTACCGGGCTCCTGACTGGCTACGCTGACCGGTAAGACAATCAATTTTTTTAATATTAAAACAAGCATAATGGAAGTATATAAAATATCTTCCAGTGAACTGACATTTCAGGCATTGGAGCATATCAGAGAGAAAAAATTAAAAATAGCATTGTCGGATGAGGCTAAAAATGCTATTGGTAAATGTCGGGTTTATCTGGATAAAAAATTTGAAACACAGAATACACCAATTTATGGAATCAATACGGGATTCGGGAGTTTATATGATCATCGCATTTCCCCTGAACAACTGAATACGCTTCAGGAGAATCTGGTTAAGAGCCACGCCTGTGGTTGTGGAGAGGAGGTTCCGGTTGCGGTAATTCGTATGATGCTATTATTGAAGATACAGTCGTTATCTTATGGACATTCCGGCGTTCAACTGTCAACCGTAGAACGGTTGATCGATTTTTTCAACCGCGATATTATCCCTGTGGTTTATCAAATGGGTTCCCTTGGCGCATCGGGCGACCTGGCTCCACTTGCACATCTTAGCCTGCCATTACTTGGCCTTGGGGAAGTGTATTTCGAAGGAAGAAAAACCGGATCAGCCGAAGTTCTCAAACATTTTGGTTGGAGCCCCCTTCAGCTGAAATCGAAAGAAGGTCTTGCTCTGCTGAATGGAACCCAGTTTATGAGCGCTTTTGGTGTGATTACCCTGATGAAAGCTTTTCGCCTTTCTGCACTGGCTGACCTCATTAGCGCTGTGTCGCTGGAAGCTTTCGATGGCCGGATTGAGCCTTTCAACGATCTTGTTCATCAGATTCGCCATCACAAAGGCCAGATAGATACGGCAGCACGTATACGTAAAATATTGAAAGATAGTGAGTTGATTCACCGCGACAAGGTGCATGTTCAGGATCCTTATTCTTTTCGTTGCATTCCACAGGTGCATGGTGCTTCAAAGGATGCTATTGCTTTTGTCGCCCATACCTTCTCTTGTGAGATCAATGCGGTAACCGACAACCCGACCATTTTCCCTGACGAGGATTTGATTATCTCCGGGGGTAACTTCCATGGCCAGCCACTGGCTTTGGCACTGGATAACCTGGCCATTGCCCTGGCCGAACTGGGAAATATTTCCGAACGCCGTACCTATCAACTCCTTTCCGGAAAACGTGGTCTGCCTCCTTTTTTGGTGGCAGAACCTGGCCTGAATTCCGGTTTTATGATCCCTCAGTATACTGCTGCTTCCATAGTGAGCCAGAATAAACAACTTTGCTCACCCGCCAGCGTCGATTCCATCGAGTCGTCACAAGGGCAGGAAGATCACGTCAGTATGGGCGCCAATGCAGCAACAAAATGTTATAAAGTGGCTGAGAATCTGGAAAATATTTTGGCTATTGAGCTGTTTAATGCTGCTCAGGCTCTGGAATTTCGCCGCCCGGCAACGTCTTCCCCGGCAATCGAAAAATTAATCAAAGAATATCGCTCCTGTGTACCGTTTTTAGATAACGATACCGTGATGTATCCGCTCATCCGAAAATCAGCCGAATTTTTACGAAACCTGAAAAATGAACAAATTTATCTGTAAGCCTCATTTTGATACACGTAAAGGCTTTATTTTCTTCAACCAGTGGGTAATTTTATTCATCTAAAAGAAGCATCAGCTTTTTTTATTTGAGATTCAATATGAATTAAAATCAGAACAGAATGAAATATGTAATTACAGGCTATGGCCTTAAAATTGAAAATGTTGTGGAGGTGGCCCGCCACCGCATACCGGTTGAACTGCATCCGGATGCCATCGCCCGGATTGATAAATGCCGTGCAATGCTGGAGCAGAAGATTAGTAATCATGAAATAATGTACGGAGTAAATACAGGTATTGGTGAGTTTTCTGAAACAGTTTTGGATGCTGATCAGGTTAAGAATTTTCAGAAATACCTGATTTATAACCATGCCGCAGGAATAGGAGGTCCCATGCCGGAAGAGTTTGTGCGCGGTGCCATGTTGGGGCGTATTAATGTACATGCAAAAGGGCATAGCGGTGTGCGTAAGGAAGTAACGCTTACTTTGCTGGAGATGCTGAATAAAGGGGTAACGCCCTATGTCTGTGAAAAAGGATCGGTAGGAGCCTGTGGCGAT
>RZYD01000444.1 GCA_009930445.1 Bacteroidia bacterium
CAACAGTACCGACGAACAATATAGCGTGAGCATAGAAGGCTATTTTAAGTATATGCAAAATTTGATTGATTATGAGAATGGTGCTGATGTTTTGTTGAATCCTGATTTTGAATCACAACTGGTATTTGGCAAGGGGCGTGCCTATGGTGTGGAACTCCTTCTGCGCAAAAATTCAGGTAAGTTTACGGGTTGGATCGGGTATACCTTGTCAAAAACCGAAAAATCATTTGATGACCTGATGGCCGGGCGCTGGTTTCCGGCCCGGCAGGACCGAACCCACGATTTTAGTCTGGTCGCCTCGTATCAGTTGTTCCGGAATCTCTTGTTTTCAGGTTCGTGGGTTTATTACACGGGCGATGCCGTTACGTTCCCTGTCGGTAAGTATTCTATTGATGGGGCTGTGGTTTATCTCTTCTCTGATCGTAACGGCGATCGGATGCCTGAATACCATCGCCTCGACCTGGGGGTAACCTGGGTCTTGAAAGAGGCGGAAAAATGGCATTCCGATCTGACTTTTTCCGTGTATAACGTTTATAACCGAAAAAATGCCTATACCATCTCTTTCCGGGAAAGTGAAACGCATCCGGGTACTACAGAGGCGGTTAAATTATCCTTATTTGGTATTGTCCCTTCAATAAGTTGGAATTTTAAATTTTAATTGTATGAATCGTATTGCTCGTTTATTTATCCTTGTTATCCTGGCTGTTTTTGTTACTTCCTGTGAAGAAGTAATTATACTCGACCTGAATACCACGGCACCACAAGTGGTTATTGAAGCAATCTGGGATGGCAGTGGCAGTGTGCTGGAAGTTACTTGTTCACGAACTGTTAATTTTTATGACGATACTCTTTTTAATCCGGTAACGGATGCCCGCATTGTATTGAATGATCCGGCAAAGGGTGCTGTTCCGATCGAACAAACCAGACCTGGAGTCTACCAACTGGTTGGATACACTCCTTTACCGGGCGGATTTTATTCTTTGGAAGTCGAAATTGATGCGGTTATTTATACCGCCCTTGCAACGGCTCCTTATCCGGTATCTATTGCTGATGTGGTAATCCTTCCGGTTGACATTCAGGGTCCTCCGCCGGAAATAAAGTTTTTTACTATTAATACAGGGTGGTTTGACCCTCCGGGGAAAAAGAATTTCTATCGCTTACGTACCTATTATAATGGAAAGACTGATGCGGGTTCGTACACTCTTCTCTCTGACCTGGAACGAGATGGCGAACTCCTCTATAATGTTTTGCTTACGAACGGACTAAATGTTGGGGATAGCATCAGGCTTGAACTGCTGAGTATCGATCAGGAAATGTACGCCTATTATCTTCAGGTTACGGATATGCAAAGGGCTGGTTTTTCTTCGGCTGCCCCCTACAATCCGACAGGAAATTTTTCCGATAATGCATTGGGGTATTTTGGGATCTGTTTTTCCAATAATAAAGAGGTTGTGGTTTCCTGACCACAACCTCAAACCTACATTCACATATCAAATCAAAAACCCAGACTTTTATTTCTTATTTCTTTTTTCTTCAAGTTTTTTTAGCACCTCCAGCTGAATAGATTCGGGTAATGGCATATATTGAAAAAATTCCATAGAGTAGTTGGCTCTTCCGCTGGAAATATTCCTTAACTGTGAGGCATATCCAAACATTCCGCTCAGGGGTACCAGTCCGTTCAGCTTCTGTGAACCCTTACGGAAACGGCGCATAGATTCAATTTTCCCTCTACGGCGGTTGATGTTTCCTACAATATCTCCAATGTATTCATCCGGAGTATTTACTTCTATTTTCATCACGGGTTCAAGCAGGGTGATACCTGCCTTCCGGAAAGCTTGTTTCATGCAGATGCTTGCACAAGTCTGAAATGCAAAATCAGAAGAGTCTACCGGATGGTAACTGCCATCGATGAGTACGGCCCTGAGATTTTCTATGGGGAACCCGGCAAGAATTCCCTGTTCCATGGTTTTTTTGATCCCCTTTTCTACCGATGGTATAAACTCATTGGGGATCACGCCACCTTTTATCCGGTCGACAAATTCAAAACCTTTGCCCTCGTTGGGTTCAAAGCGTAGGGTAACATTGGCAAACTGGCCTTTGCCACCCGTTTGTTTGGCATATTTTAAACTGTATTCAATTTCGGTCGAAAGTGCTTCACGGTATGCTACTGAGGGTTCGCCCACCGCTACTTCAATTTTGAATTCTTCCTTAATACGATCAACGATAATCTCCAGATG
>RZYD01000057.1 GCA_009930445.1 Bacteroidia bacterium
CCGGGGCTATGTCACAGGAGTTCAGCTTCGACGGCCAGGCCAGCGGATGGGGAGCAGTGCAGCCCTTTAACACACTGCAATATCAGGTTGGAGCACGCTATCTTCCGGAGTTAAATATCTCTGATACGATTTTCAAAAATCATCAGCTTACGGCACGCGTCTCTGCCAACGGCTCTATCACACATACCTACCTCAACCCCGATTACGATACAAAATACTCGCTAAAGCCTTACCGTGGCTGGATTCGCTATAGCACACCACAGTTAGAAGTACGCGCCGGATTGCAAAAAATCGCCTTTGGTCCTGCCACCATGCTACGTCCTTTGATGTGGTTCGACAGGCTGGATCCCCGCGACCCGCTACAAATCACAGATGGGGTTTACGGTGTTTTGGGACGTTACTACTTCCTCAACAACGCCAACATCTGGCTTTGGGGACTGTATGGTAACGAAAGCACCAAAGGGTGGGAATACATTGCATCGAAGAAGCAGCGGCCAGAATTTGGTGGTCGGGTTCAGCTTCCTGTTCCCGCCGGAGAGGTAGCCTTATCATACCACAACCGAGTTATGGATTACGCAACAGATACAACGGGCTTTTTCCCGGGGCTTGGCGAGGTTAATGAACAGAAGTTCGCATTGGACGGACGATGGGACACTTTTGTTGGCTTATGGTTTGAAGCGGTTACCGCACATCAACAACAGGATATTCTTCCATCCTGGACTTCACAATTAAACATAGGTGTGGATTACACCTTTGGATTGGGAAACGGATTGCACGTAACACACGAAGCACTTTTCGCAGGCGCATCTGAAAAGTTTGCAGGTGAAGGTACTTATACAGCTTTCTCAGCGCTGTCAGCAGCTTATCCCATTTCACTTTCTGACAATGCAACCATAATGGTTTATTACGATTACAAAAATAACGACTGGTACCGGTTTCTGAACCTTCAGCACTCCTGGACGAATCTTTCAGCAATGCTGATGCTCTACTGGAACCCGGACAATTTCAACCTCTACGGCAATATGCCCGAGGCTGCAATTTATACAGGTACAGGATTTCAAATAATGCTCATATACAATCACTAGAACTTATTAGTCATGAAAAACACATTAACAGTACAGATCGAGGGGCTGAAGAAGCACTTTCCCACCGGAAAGGGACATTTCACAGCACTCAATGGTATCAACCTGGAGATCGGAACGGGGGAGTTCGCAGGTCTTGTTGGTCCCAGTGGCTCCGGTAAAACTACGCTGCTTAACATCATTGGCTCTCTTGACAATCCATCTGAGGGAACTGCCAAAGTGTTGGGTCATAACATTGGTGAGCTTTCCATTACTGAGGCTGCACTCCTGAGAAGAAAAGAGATGGGATTTATCTTCCAGACCTACAATTTGCTGCCTGTGTATAATGTGTTCGAGAATGTGGAGTTCCCGCTTTTACTTCTCAACATGACAGCAGCAGAGCGCAAAAAGGCAGTGCATGATGCAGTGGAATGGGTTGGACTCACAGATAAACTAAAGTCGCGTCCAAACCAACTCTCCGGTGGCGAATGTCAGCGTGTAGCTATTGCCAGAGCCATGGTTAAAAAGCCTTCACTGGTGCTTGCCGATGAGCCTACCGCCAACCTTGATGCGGAGAACTCACATCACATCCTAAAAACTATGCTCAAACTTAATGAAGAGCTGAACACCACCTTCCTTTTTGCCACGCACGACGAAAAGGTGATCCAATATCTAAAAAGAAAAATCATTCTGAAGGACGGAATGATTGAACAGGACCTTAAAAACCTTTAGCCATGAGAACGATAAAATTAGCACTTAGAAACCTGTTCGGTGCCGGTTTGCGGACCTGGCTGAATGTGTTTGTGCTGTCGATGGCCTTTGTAATGATTATCTTTTTCCGCGGATTTCTCAGCGGATGGGATCATCAGGCCAAGCACGACATGATCGAATGGGAGATTGGAGAGAGCCAGTTCTGGCAGGAAACCTACGATCCTTTTGATCCGTTTACACTCAACGAAAGCCATGCTGTAATCCCTAAACAGTACAATCAGCTAATCGAAGATGGGAAAATGACTCCTGTACTTATTACGCAGGGAACCATCTATCCTGATGGCAGAATGCAGTCGGTACTATTAAAAGGCATTTCAACCAGAAACAATGTCATCGCACTTCCAACGGATATGCTGGATACTGAGGGAGAAGAAATTAATGCAATCATTGGAACAGTGATGGCAAAAAACAGCAAACTTAAGGAAGGTGATTATGTGGTATTACGCTGGCGTGATGTCCATGGAACATTTGATGCGGTGGAAATTAAAATCGCAGCAATTTTTGATTGTGACGTTCCCTCTGTGGATGCAGGACAGATATGGATTCCACTACAGAGTCTGCAGCAGATGATGGGAACACCCAATGAAGCCACTATTTTGATCTCCGGTGTTGATCATGCAGAGGAAGCTTATCCTGCGGGTTGGATCTTCAAATCACAGCACGATTTGTTAAGTGATATCGAAGAGCTTATCAAAACAAAATCCATCGGTGGGTCGATTATGTATGTAATACTTATGCTGCTGGCAATGCTGGCCATCTTCGACACGCAGGTACTCTCCATCTTCCGCCGTCAGCGCGAGATAGGCACTTTTGTAGCTTTGGGAATGACACGCGGAGAAGTAGTGCGCATGTTTACTGTTGAAGGTGCGATGCATGCAGTGCTGGCAATGATTGTCGGAGCGATCTATGGCATTCCGCTCTTCTGGTTTATGGCAACCAAAGGAATTGCATTTCCGGTTGAAGCAACGCAGGACTTTGGTGTTGCCCTTGCCGATGTAATCTATCCTGTTTTCAGTATGATGCTGATTTTCGGAACTTCTCTACTAGTGCTGATTACCACAGCAATCGTCTCGTGGATTCCGGCACGTAAGATATCACGTATGAAACCAACAGATGCAATAAGGGGGAAACTACAATGATAAAATTTCTTTTTAAAGGATTGATGCGCGATCGTCACCGCAGCTTCCTGCCGGCAATAGTTACGGCGTTAGGAGTATTCCTGACTGTAGTATTTTACTGTTACATCACGGGGATAATGGGCGATACCATTGAGATGAGTGCTCGTTTTGAAAGCGGTCATGTAAAAGTGATGTCAAGAGCCTATTTGGAGAACAAAAACCAGAACCCCATCGATTTGGCTTTATTAGGTGCCGAAGATATCATCACAGAATTGGAAGAGATGAACCCGGATATGGCGTGGGCAGAAAGAATCCGTTTTGGCGGGTTGCTGGATATCCCTGATGAGAATGGGGATACCAAAAGCCAGGGTACGGCCATGGGTATGGGTGTGGACCTGCTCTCCGAAAACACGATGGAAGTAGAGAGACTCAACATTCTTCAGGCCATAAAAACAGGCACTATGCCTTCCAAACCCGGAGAGATTCTCATCAGCAATCAGTTTGCCGAAAAACTGGAAGTTAACATTGGTGATGATGCCACACTCATAAGCTCTAACATGGACGGAGGAATGGCATTTTACAACTTCACCATTGTTGGCACCTTTGCCTTTGGTACCAATGCACTGGACAAAGGGATGATCATCGCAGACATTGAAGACGTACGAATGGCACTTGGCATGTACGATGCTACCGCCGAAATTCTGGGATTCTTCCCGTCAGGCTACTATGAATCCGAACTCGCAGAAGAGATAACCAATACATATAACCTCAGCAAAGAGATTGATCCGGACAGATTTGCGCCGGTAATGGTAACCCTGAAAGAGGAGAATAGCATGGGACAAATACTCGACCTTGCTGACGCCATGGGTTTCTTTATGGTGTTCCTCTTTATCGTAGCCATGTCTATTGTATTGTGGAATGCAGGGCTCATTGGCGGTCTTCGCCGATATGGTGAGTTTGGATTAAGGCTGGCCATTGGAGAAGCAAAGGGTCATGTTTATAAAACGCAGATTATGGAATCGGTACTTGTGGGACTTATTGGATCCGTAGTTGGTACAATCTTCGGACTTCTTCTCTCCTACTGGATGCAGGAGCATGGCATCAATGTGGAGAGTTTTATGAAGACCTCTTCGATGATGATGCCCAATGTATTCAAGTCACGGATTACACCCACCGCATTCTGGATTGGGTTTATCCCTGGTCTTTTCTCCTCGGTATTGGGGACTATGCTATCCGGTATTGGAATATACAAACGCAGTACTGCTAAATTATTCAAAGAGTTAGAACATTAGAAAACAGCATATCATGAAAAAGATAACATTAATCATACTTGCCATACTGCCTCTCATCACCTTGGGGCAGTATCCCGACGGCAAAGAGGTGCTGGATCGTATTGATAAGAATATGACCGCCGACAGAACTGTTACAAAAGCCTCCATGGTAGTCCATGGCAGACGTTCTGACCGTACCATGGAGATGATCACCTATACAGAGGGCGAACGTTCCTACTCAGAGTATCTCGCTCCTGCACGGGAAAAAGGAACCAAAATGCTTAAGTTGGAAGACAAGCTTTACATCTACAGCCCTTCCACCGACCGCACCATCCAGATCTCCGGCCATATGCTCCGCCAGTCAATGATGGGCTCCGACCTCAGCTACGAAGATATGATGGAAGAGAACAAACTGGAGGATGCATACGATGCTGTAGTAACCGGCGAGGAGAAGATTGAGCAGAAACGGTGCTACATACTGGAACTTATCGCAAACAAGAAAGACGTAAACTATTACATGCGTAAAGTATGGGTTGACACAGAGCGCTACATTCCTATGAAAGAGGAGCTATATGCCAAAAGTGGCAAGATGCTGAAGACCACCATCCTCTCGGATATCCGTCAGGTTGATGGTCGTTGGTATCCCTACAAAATAGCTTTTAAGGATATGCTTAAGAGTGGTGAAGGGACAGAGTTTATTGTTGAGGAGATCAGCTTCAACAAAGAGATTCCGGAGCATCTGTTTACTAAGGGGGCGTTGCGGAAATAAGGGACAGTAGCACGGCAGTGATACGCACGGCAGTGCGTATTTACATACTTTTTGAGATGCTACCAGATGCTACCATTTTATAGGATTATCTTTAATATACTTCCGTATCCTGACCAGATCATCCTCAGCCTTAATAACCGTGTCATAGTAACTATGGTGCCATAATTTGTTATTGCGATTGAATTTCGGCACTTGCAGCCCTTGCTGATCAATATAATCATCAATACGTGCCATTGATGCAGACTTGAAACCGGCCATAAATGATGATATAGAATTTTTTGGGCGCTGAAGAACCGGATTCTTCTCTTCATTATTAAGAATAAACCCACCCATACAATTCCCTCTCTCTATAGCAGAATTGATAAAAATTATAGCATGCAGATGATTGGGCATTAACACCCAGGTATCTAGATATAGATCAGGTCTCATGGAAAAAGATTGAAGCCATTGCTCCTCCACAATCTGACCAAATGCATTATTTATCATTACACCATTTTTTATTTCACCAAACCAACACCGGGAATATTTTGCATTGATCGTAATAAAATAATTCCCATTTCTGGAATAATTCCATCCCCGAAGCCGATGTGATTCAGACCAATATTTCCCTGCAAATTTTCCCATCGGATAAATCTTTTATCTATTAATGCAAAAATTCCTAAAACATAACCCATCGCCCCGATTACATTTAAAATCATACGCTCCGGGTACAGCCGCACTACCGTGCGGCTCAATCCACCAAAAAATCAAAATCCTTGTAACTCTCGTGTGGCTCAAAAAATCTATCCCATCAAAATCCATAAAAGCCGTATTAATAAAAAGAATAGTATAAAGGACAACAAATCTCACCCGGCGCATGGATCAGAAACGACCCGCTATACATTCAATAAACGATGAAGAGTGGAGAATACTGGTGTATGATGAACAAACGCTTTTTAATTCCGGATTTCGGAAACATTGCAGGCAGGGCTGAGTTGGATTTCTATCCTATGAAAAAGAAAAAACTGACTAGAACGGCAACCGTCTCACCCCCTTTTACGTATATCATATTAAACCCGACAACGATTAATGCAAATCATTTACTTGATTTACAATACAGAACTTGACAATTAATTTTCAATAGTGTATTTTTGTGAAATCCTACAATCAAATAACGAAACAGAACGTCATGAGAAAGATGAGATATATCTCCATTTTATTCCTAATACTTTTAGCGGGTCAGCATAGTCAAGGACAAACCACAGAAAACCCAAAGGAAAACCCACAACAAGAATCAATTGATACTTTTCAGGATAAGCTGAATTATCAATACATGAACATGCCTTTGGAAAAAAAACGATTTCTTATTCAATATCAAACTGATACATTTAGAATTGAGTCGACATACCTCAGAAACAGCGAAAACTGTATCAATGAAACAGGAACAACAAAATGTCTGGAAGAAAAAGCCGAAGCGTATAATAAACTAGTAACAAAGTATTATATGATGTTAAACCAATTACTGAACGAGGATGAACGTAGGGCCTTAAAACAGTCGCAAAGAACATGGCTGAGTTATAAAATGGGAGAAAGAGATTTACTGATTTCCATAGATGGAACAAATATAGCATCGGATGATGAAAATTTACAGAGAGAAGCACTGATATATCTAAATATTACGCAATCGAGGCTCTCCTTACTGAAGGAATATATCCTTTTGAAGTTTTAGTTCTTCAACTGCTTTCCAAAAATGGGAAATCAGAATCGATTCCAGACTGATTTAGACAGGGAAAACAGTACATCTAAAAATTTAATGATCAAGCCATTAAATCGTACACAGAGCTATCTGTTGCTAGCGGACTGGATTTTAGCAAACCGATAAAAAAATGATTAAAAAAATCATTATTGTCCGGTATAAATGAATTTTATCCAGACTCTTGATCTGAGATTCCTCACTCTATTCGAGATGTCAGCTAATTCGTTTGTAATGGATGGGGTTTGTTGCGGTAAAGCCGCAACAAACCCCATCCAAAGATTAAAATCACGAAAGCCCTTTCATTATGACCAGAGGGAGAAATCCCGAAAGTTTTACCAAATAACAGTGAAAAAAAAATATAAAACAACACTTCAGATCCCTCGGAAATTTCGGCAGGGCACTCGGTGAACTATCTTCAAAAACCAGAATCACCTGAATGGTTTTCTTTCAGCAGATATCGATAATTAGCAGGGCGAAGGTGCCTCATTACTAAATAACATTAAGTATAGAGGAATCGTTTTATCTTTTGGGTAGCCGTCTTCTCAAAAGGATTTTCCTGATAGATCACAAGGTTGAGTTTAGAAAATTTGCTAACTCTTTGATTAACAAACACATGCACCTCTTTAAGCAATTCTTCAACTTTTTCATTGAGGGCTTCCTGCGATTTTTCAATCATCTCCTGGTACTGCTGCTTAATTTTATCAATATTTAGATGCACCATTGCAACGAGTTTTCCGTTCTGTTCCAGCACCAGTGATTCTGTAACAAAGGCATTACTATTGATCACAGATTCAATTTCTTCGGGATAGATATTTTCACCGGTGGAGCCAATAATCACGTTTTTGATACGGCCTTTAATGAAGAGTACACCATGTTTATCGAACAGGCCAATATCTCCGGTATGAAACCAACCATCAGCATCAATTACCGTGCGGGTCAATTCAGGTTCTTTATAATACCCTTTCATAACATTCGGGCCCCGGGCGATTATTTCTCCTTCTCCGGTTACCGGATTCACATCATAGAGTTTCACCTCAACGCCAATACCTGGTTTGCCGGTTGAATAAAGGCGTTGGTTTGCCGGGCCAAAACCAGCCAGCAGCGGTGCAGTTTCAGTCAGGCCATAGCCAATGGCATAGGGAAACTTTGCTTCATACAGAAATTTCTCTACCTGTGGATCGAGTTTAGAGCCCCCTACACCGAAAAATTTCAGCTTATTACCAAAAGTTGCCATTAGCTTCTTGCCGGCAATACGGTGCAACACTTTCCTAAAAAAAGGAATAGAATAAACACGGGCCATCATTTTATTCTTGGTAAGAGTCGGCAATATGTTGCTGCGGAAAATCTTTTCCATAATCAGCGGAACGGTCAGCATGGCCGTGGGCTGAACCTTTTTAAGTGCGGGCAGGAGCACACTGGCAGTAGCAGGTTTGCCCGGATAATATACAGAAGCCCCTCCGCTTAATGGCAGCACGAGCCCAAGTGTATTCTCGTAGGCATGAGAAAGGGGTAAAACCGACAACATTCTGTCGGCCGTATTCATATAATGAATTTTTCCTGAAGTAATGGCATCGGATACCACATTTTTATGCGATAACATAACGCCTTTTGACCGGCCTGTGGTACCGGAGGTATAAATGATAGAAGCCAGATCGTCGGGCAGCACTTCGGCCACATCTACTCCCGGTCGCACGACAGGAAAGGTCACTTCGTTTATTGGAACAAAGTCATCGATTCGTATCATCAATATATCATCGGCGACTGAATTCTCACCACGGACTTTATACGCTAATGCCTCTGAGACAAAAATTGCTTTCGACTCGGAATGAACCAAAATATTGGTCACCTCAGCCTGATGAAAATCAGGCAAAAGAGGTACAGCGACCGCACCCATCCCAGTTATCGCAAAAAAGGCGATACCCCAATAGGGGGTATTCATCGACAATATGGCGACTTTATCGCCTTTATCAATGCCATAAAGGCGTAATAATTTCTGAACTCGTGCAACCTCAGCGCCAAGCGCCTGGTAAGTATATCCTACGCCATCAACAAAAGATAAGGCGGTATGCGCTGCAAAATCTTTAAATGAAGGGAAAACGTATTCCGGAATTGTCAATTTTTCTATATCTGCCACAAGTCTGAATTTTAATTGCCAAATGTACGCAATAATTTTATGTCTCTAACCAAATCTACATTTTCTCACAGTTTTGCAAGACGGATTCCTTAGAACATACGCAACATCAACACAAAAACAGGCAAATAGTTTTATCGTTAGAAGCATAAAAGGATCTATCGCTTCAAATGCAAACAAAAACAAGATTTTCATACCTTAGCGCATCAAACGATATAAAACAATGGCGACAGACAGAAGGACATTTTTAAAGCTATCGGCACTGGGAGCCGGTGCCATCGCAGGTAGTTTTCTCCCCCGTGGGGTATTTGCACGTGAGGGGGGCAATGCATCGGAAATTTCCCGCCTGATAATGCAGGAATCCTATGAAACTGACCTTCCGGTGGCCAATATGTGTGGATTCCGGGCGCCAAAAATCCCCGTAGTACGGATTGGATTTTTGGGATTAGGCGACCGGGGAGGAGGAGCCGTAGAGCGTATGAGCTACATTGATGGCGTTGAAATCAAAGCCCTGAATGACAAACGGGAAGCGGCTGTAAAAGGCTCTCAACAGGCACTAAAAGACGCCGGGTTACCGACGGCAGTGGGCTACTTTGGACATGATGATGCCTGGAAGGCCGTGTGTGAACGTGACGACATCGACCTGATATACATCTGCACACCCTGGGCACTGCATACACCCATGGCGCTTTATGCCATGGAACATGGAAAGCATGTTGCAGTAGAGGTACCGGCAGCCATCACGCTCGACGAAGCATGGCGGCTGGTAGTGATGTCGGAGAAAACAAAGAAACATTGCATGATGCTGGAAAACTGCTGCTATGATTTCTTTGAGCTACTCACACTAAATATGGCACGGCAAGGTTTTTTCGGTGAGCTGGTCCATGCTGAGGGTGCCTATTTACATCCATTGCTCGACATGAATTTCACAAAACCGCAAGACAACCAGCAATACGATAATGGATACACCGACATGTGGCGATTGAAACAAAACGCCCGAAACGGGAACCTCTATCCGACCCATGGCTTAGGCCCGGTATGTCAGCTCATGAATATCAATCGCGGAGATAAAATGGAGTATCTTACCTCCATGTCGGGGGCAGATTTTGGAATGGCCCAAAAAGCGGCAGAATTAGCCCTCGGTGATCCATTCTATCGGCCATTTACCGACATGACCTTCCGGGGCAATATGAACACAACCCTCATCAGAACCCTTAAGGGCCGGACGCTGATGATTCAGCATGATGTTACCTCCCTTCGGCCCTATTCGCGGATTCACATGCTAACAGGAACACAGGGCATGGCCAGAAAATACCCGCACCCTGAGCGGATTTCACGCGGGCATGAATGGGTCGACGAAAAGGAAATGAAAAAACTGGAGAAGAAATATACCATTAAAATGGTAAAAAAAATCGGTGCCATGGCAAAAAAGGTTGGCGGGCACGGCGGGATGGATTTCCTTATGGACTGGCGTCTGATCGACTGTCTGCGAAATGGATTACCCTTGGATCAGGATGTTTATGATGCGGCATTATGGAGTGCTATATCGCCGCTAAGCGAGTGGTCGGTGGCCAACAGAAGTAACTCGGTTGATGTACCGGATTTCACACGTGGTAACTGGAAGGTAAATGCACCTGTAGATCTAACCCTGAAAGGAGGAGGCACAACGGGAGTACGTGATGTCAGCGATGCAGACAGCAAAAAACAGCTGGAGGTACATTAATAAAAAAAGCGTGCTACACCAATTGTAACACGCTTTTTTTATTTATGCCTGAGCAGTAGGTCCGCCGAGGTTCAGCGGTACTCGCTCATCGATCTCCTTGATGGAGCCATGAATTGACTCATATTTGCTTATATTTTCAT
>RZYD01000445.1 GCA_009930445.1 Bacteroidia bacterium
GATGTCACCCTGCCGCTGAACAGCACCCTGATAACAGGCAGCCAAAGCCTCTTCGGAATAAAAACAAAACTTCGTTTCGGGCGCGCCACGGTTACCGCCGTATTCTCAGAACAGGAAAGTGAAACCCAGAATATCAGTGTCCAGGGGGGTGCCCAGACAACTGAATATAGCCTGAAAGCCGACGATTACGAAGAAAATAAACACTTCTTCCTCGCCCAATACTTCCGTGAACATTATGAAGAAGCCCTCGGTACCCTTCCCATTATCACGTCCAACATTAATATCAATAAAATCGAAGTCTGGGTTACTAATATCGGGGCAGCCAATACAGAAAATCGTAATATTATTGCTTTCGCAGATATTGGTGAATATACACCTGCCAATACCCATATCTATCCCAACGGCAATAACCGCTTCCCGGATAACGAATCCAATTCCATGCTGTATGACCTCGATACCACACAAATCAGAAACATCAATACAGCCTACAATTATCTCTTGAACAATCCACTTGGCTTTACACAAGGCATTGATTTTGAAAAAGTAGAAAACGCGAGAAAACTCTCCTCATCTGAATTCACCTATAACCCAAAATTAGGTTTTATCTCCCTGAATACTTCACTGAATTCCGACCAGGTGCTGGCAGTAGCCTTTCAGTATACGGTGAATGAGAAGGTGTATCAAGTGGGTGAATTTTCCGATCAGGGGATCATCAGCCCGAACACTTTGATGGTTAAACTGCTAAGAAGCACAACCATCAACACAAAGGTACCGATGTGGGATCTTATGATGAAAAATGTTTATAGCATCGGCGCCTATCAAATCAACCGGGAAGATTTTATTATGAATATCCTGTATGCAGGAAATGATAACGGGGTTCCTACGGGATACCTGACAGAAGGACCAGAAGAGGTGCAGGGGGTACCCCTGGTACGGGTATTGAATCTCGATAATCTGGATCAACAGCTGAATCCTCCGCATGACGGCGTTTTTGATTTTATTGATAACGCTGCCACCAGCGGGGGAACGGTAAACTCCTCAAATGGCCGGATTTTCTTTACTGTACTCGAGCCTTTTGGCTCCTATCTGAGGGCTAAATTGCCGGAAAATCTGGCCAACAAATACTGTTACGATTCGCTCTATTCGCTGACTAAAACCGGAGCCCGCCAATATCCCGACAAAAACAAATTCTATATTGAAGGAATGTACAAATCGTCCAGCGGATCAGAAATCGACTTGCATGCCTTCAATATTCCGCAAGGATCAGTGAAAGTTACTGCCGGAGGAACACAACTTACTGAAAATGTACAATATACGGTTGACTATACGCTGGGAAGGGTAACAATTATCGACGAAGGGATTCTGAACTCCGGAACACCCATCAACATCGCACTGGAGAACAACAGTATGTTTGCTATTCAATCGCAAACACTGGCTGGGTTCCACGTTGACTATGCGATGAACGACAATCTACAATTAGGTGCCACGCTGTTAAATCTGCATGAAAAACCACTCACCCCAAAAACAAACTATGGCGATGAGCCCATTTCAAACACCATCTGGGGTGTTGATTTTCAATATCAGAAAGAAGCTCCGCTGCTCACACACCTGGTTGATAAACTACCGTTTTATAGTACAAAAGCCCCGTCTATGCTGAGTCTTGACGGTGAGTTTGCTCATTTTGTTCCCGGACACAGCCGGGCAATTGGCCAGAATGGGACATCGTATATTGATGATTTTGAAGGAAGTAAATCGACTATTGACCTAAAAAACATTGGCACCTGGTTTTTGGCCAGCACGCCTGCCACGCAACCCGAGTACAACTCGGGTACACGGGAATACGGTTATAAAAGAGCAAAGCTGGCCTGGTATATCATTGACCCGTTATTCTATCAAAAAACAGGAAACCTGAAGCCCTCCAATATTAGTAGCGAGGAGCTTTCGAACCATTACGTGCGAATGGTAAAAGAGACAGAGGTATTTCCTAACGCCCAGTCGCCCAACGGACAGCCCATGAACCTGGCGGTGTTTAACCTCGCTTATTATCCCACTGAACGCGGGCCCTATAATTTTAATGTCGACGAACTGACCGCCGAGGCAAACCTGTCGAACCCGAAGGAAAACTGGGGCGGGGTGATGCGAAAAATCGAAACCACCGATTTTGAAGCCACCAATGTAGAATATGTTGAATTCTGGATGATGGATCCCTTCGCTGACCCGGATGGCGACGGACCG
>RZYD01000446.1 GCA_009930445.1 Bacteroidia bacterium
GTCGCCCCCCGCGCGGGGGCGTGGATTGAAACAAGGTACGCCAGCCGCGCCTTTGAATCGCTGTCGTCGCCCCCCGCGCGGGGGCGTGGATTGAAACGCGTACTCAGCCCGGACCCGCTCCATAGCTACTGGTCGCCCCCCGCGCGGGGGCGTGGATTGAAACGCCCATGGTCATGGTGCCAAACGAGGAGGTGACAGTCGCCCCCCGCGCGGGGGCGTGGATTGAAACGTCAAGCTGTTGCTGGCTGATTGACGCATGGCGAGTCGCCCCCCGCGCGGGGGCGTGGATTGAAACTCCCGCCTTGGTATCGGCGGTGGCCGCGTAGCCCTGTCGCCCCCCGCGCGGGGGCGTGGATTGAAACAGTAAGCGGGCCTCATGGCAAATGCTCGTTGCCGTCGCCCCCCGCGCGGGGGCGTGGATTGAAACCTTGAGCTTGTTGCGGATTCGGTGCGGGTGCGCGTCGCCCCCCGCGCGGGGGCGTGGATTGAAACGGTCCAGCGGGCGCAACCGGGCTTGACTACACGGCGTCGCCCCCCGCGCGGGGGCGTGGATTGAAACCGTCCACGCGGTCCCGGTCCATGTCATAACCTTGGTCGCCCCCCGCGCGGGGGCGTGGATTGAAACGCCGTGGCCGCCTGTAACTCGCGACGGCGACGATTGGCGTCGCCCCCCGCGCGGGGGCGTGGATTGAAACTGACCCAGAGGGTCGCCGCCACGGGGCACGTTGGGATGTCGCCCCCCGCGCGGGGGCGTGGATTGAAACCTGCCGTCGAAGCGCAATTATGCACGGGCAAATGTCGCCCCCCGCGCGGGGGCGTGGATTGAAACAATGCCATTTTGAGCCTCCCGCTCTGTGCGCATCTGTCGCCCCCCGCGCGGGGGCGTGGATTGAAACCTGACCCGCAACGTGCAATGGCGCTACCGGCTGGAGTCGCCCCCCGCGCGGGGGCGTGGATTGAAACTTGAGGGTGGCGCGAAGTACCGACTGCACGAACTTGTCGCCCCCCGCGCGGGGGCGTGGATTGAAACTTTTCCTTTGTCTATCTTCTTTTTCTTTTAATATGTCGCCCCCCGCGCGGGGGCGTGGATTGAAACACAGAGGCGCGGCAACGGGCGCTGGTCAACATGGTCGCCCCCCGCGCGGGGGCGTGGATTGAAACAAGCCCTGACCCCTGCGTACATTGCCCACCGAGTCAGGTCGCCCCCCGCGCGGGGGCGTGGATTGAAACTGTATCGCGACGGGATCGTGGTCGCGTCCAAGCGGTCGCCCCCCGCGCGGGGGCGTGGATTGAAACGCCAATGTGGACGACATGGCCGCGTTTGCCGAACGTCGCCCCCCGCGCGGGGGCGTGGATTGAAACCCACTCCATCCGATCCATGTGTTGCATGCCGCGCAAGTCGCCCCCCGCGCGGGGGCGTGGATTGAAACCAGTGCGTCCTGGAATGCCAGCGCCCAACGTGCCAGTCGCCCCCCGCGCGGGGGCGTGGATTGAAACAGCCTCGAATCCCTGACTCTGCCCGACATTGACGCGTCGCCCCCCGCGCGGGGGCGTGGATTGAAACCAGCGATATGTCCCGAGCGCGGATGACGTGTCAGGTCGCCCCCCGCGCGGGGGCGTGGATTGAAACAGCCATCGTCACCGAGCTGGCCACCCTGTGCGGCGTGGGTCGCCCCCCGCGCGGGGGCGTGGATTGAAACAAGAAACTCTCGGCCTACGGGCTGGAGCCGACAAGTCGCCCCCCGCGCGGGGGCGTGGATTGAAACAACGTCGAGCATATGGCGGCGGTGTGCTTTGTCCGTCGCCCCCCGCGCGGGGGCGTGGATTGAAACCGTGCATGATGTCGGGTCCGGCACTTCGGGCTCGTCGCCCCCCGCGCGGGGGCGTGGATTGAAACACCGGACATGGCCGACGACTCCCGCAGGGACGAGTCGCCCCCCGCGCGGGGGCGTGGATTGAAACCGGGTCTGCTCGAAAGCCTCAACCGCGTCCGCACGTCGCCCCCCGCGCGGGGGCGTGGATTGAAACGACGACGATCTCGGCCGCGTCCAGCTCCACAGTAGTCGCCCCCCGCGCGGGGGCGTGGATTGAAACTCATTTCTCGCGGCGGCTCACACTCGCGCTGGAGGGTCGCCCCCCGCGCGGGGGCGTGGATTGAAACAGACCAACGTGGACGACGCGGGGAGTGTTCAGGTGTTTCTTTGCGCTGCGACCCGGGCGATCGTTGC
>RZYD01000447.1 GCA_009930445.1 Bacteroidia bacterium
ATCTGCAGTGTTATAGCCGATACTTTCAGCAATTTTAAGGTATTTTTGCTTTATGTCCTCTGGAATAGTTGGATTGCGCGACAAAATCCAAAGATATTTCAGGCTTTCACCAGCAACGAGCGCAAATTGATAGTCTTCATCAAGTGCAATTACGTTATATCCTGAATAAAACGGACCGAAAAAAGATACTTTTAGCATTGCAACATTTTCGTCGCCTGAAAATTTTGCTTTTCCAATGGCTTGTACCCATTCTTTTTCCTTATAATTATAACCTTGATTGTCGACTTTAATGGTTCCATTTTTATTAAGGCTGTAGTTTGCGGTGGTGTTGTTCAGATTCCGTTCAAACCGGAAATCCAGTCGTGCAATTTCATACCATTTCCCCAGGTATTTTGTTTTATGAAAAGGAGTTACAGCTTTAGCACCATGCGGTAAAGTTGAGCAGGAAAAAAAAGAAAGTGCCATCAGAACCAGAATTACAATTTTTAATAGCAGATGATTTTTCATTGTAAAATTTTTTATAAAGATAAAAAAATCAGAGAAACCGAAGATAAACATTTTTCTTTTCGCGTTTGGTTCTTTCTCTTTTAAAAATATCCTGCCTAGATCACTTTTTACTTTTTGTTTTCGGCCTTTCAGAAATAATGCTTTCTTTTTTTTATAAAATCTTTTACATTTGTATCGATAAGTGTGTCTTAATTACGTTGGTTACTAAAATTCATCTCATGCAAAAATATTTATTCATCGCCGTACTGCTCCTGTGTTCATTATTTGGTTATTCGCAGGAATGGAATCCTGTTCTCTCTAACGCAAAAGTACCTGCTGATGCGAATGTAACATTGATTTCCTCTGATCTTCAAACTTCAGTTTTTCAGGTTAATGTGTTTGGATATTATTCTTCGAAAGTAACTATTGCCAATGACGATTATACGATTTTATCCCTTGGTGGTACAACGCCAATGCTAAAGAAGGGAGCCCCCGGAATACCAAAAGTTGCAGTTTCCCTTATAATTCCTGATAAAAATTCGACGGATTATACTATTATTTCATCAAAATATGTGGATGTTGAAAATGTAAAATTAGCACCGTCCAAGGGCAGTTTGAGCCGAGCAATTGACCCTGCCACAATTCCATATGTTTTTGGTCCCGAGTATGATCAGAACGTTTTTTACCCCCAAAAGATGGTTTCTCTGCAGGAGCCTTATATTCTTCGGGATGTAAGAGGGCAAAGTGTATGGATTTTCCCCTTCCGCTACAATCCGGTAACCCGGACTCTTCGTGTTTTCTATGAAATTATTGTTGAAGTCTCCTCGACAGAGGAAAAAGGAAATAATACGCTCTCACCACATACAAAACCCATTGCTCTGAGCGCACCATTTAAATCTATTTATCAGAATAAATTCTTAAATGGAACTCAGGTAAAATATACTGCAGTTGAGGAACAGGGTAATATGTTGATTATCAGCTATCCGGATTTTATTAGTGCTTTGCTTCCATTGGCAGAATGGAGAAACAAAACAGGCCATCCCACAGAAATTGTCAGCGTCACGACCATCGGAGGTTCGGCTGAAATAAAAGCATTTATTGCTAATTACTACACTACAAAAGGCCTGACTTATGTTTTGCTTGCAGGCGATGCAGCACAGGTGCCTCCGGGCTACAGTAACGGCGATTCTGATAATGAATACACTTATATTACTGGAAACGATCATTATCCTGAACTATTTATTGGCCGTTTTTCTGCGGAAAACCTCGATCAGGTAATTACGCAGGTTTCACGTACACTCGAATATGAACAAACACCTTATAATGTTATCGACTGGCATAACCACAATATAGGTATTGCATCCAGTCAGGGTACCGGTGATGATAATGAATACGACTATGAACATATCCGCAATATTCAAATCATTCTGGAAAATTATACATACACAGTCTCCGAGGAGCTCTTCGACGGGAGTCAGGGTGGAGATGATGCACCGGGCAACCCGACACCAGCTATGGTAGCCTCAGATATTGAAGCCGGCGCCAGCCTGATAAACTATGTGGGACACGGTTCCACTACTTCATGGTCAACCTCAGGGTTTAATAACTCTGATGTTAACAATCTTACAAACACCGGAATGCTCCCCTATATTATTTCAGTAGCTTGTGTAAATGGCAATTTTGTAGGTTCCACCTGTTTTGCCGAAGCCTGGCTCCGTGCTACACATAATAATGCCCCTTCC
>RZYD01000448.1 GCA_009930445.1 Bacteroidia bacterium
ATTACATCAAAGCATCAAGGTATGCCGACGATTCAAAGCCAAAGGGTTCTACCTTGCCATCACGGATTAAATACGTGCTCTTCTGTCCCACAATGCGGGAAAACAAAACCTGACTCTCGACGTCCTGTTCGTCCACCATCAGCACACGGACCAAATTGGGATGATAATGAACATTAAGCCGGGTTTGACACAATGGACAATAAAACTCCAGTCGCTCACCCTCCTCAATTTCTATTTGGGGATTATTACGGATGGAATAATCGCCCAGTTCAGCACTCATTAACAATAACCCACGGGTTCCCTCTGCTTTTTCAACAATAAAAACAACATGACGGTCGACATTCAATGCATTCCGGCATTTGGGACAAATAAAATTGCTATACATAAAAACAGGTGTAAAAAAGCTTGTAACAATAAAAATATGAAGCCTGAAATTACAATTATTTTTATCGCTATCCAAACCTCCACGCTGTTTTAATAAGTAAAACCCGACATTATTGTATCTTTACAACAAAATAGCAGACCGAAATAGCATGAACGAGCTCTCCTTCATTATACTATTAGCACTGTTTTCGTTGCTCATAACAGGCTTATTGATTCGCATCCGGTGGCAAAAAAGACAAAATGTTGAAACGACAGAAGCCTCCAAAAAACTACAGGAAGATATTCAAAACCTACAGGAGGTGATTGCGCAGAAACGGGAAGAAATTGCTGGATTAAAGGCCCAATTATTGGCACAACAAGAGGTCAACAACGCATTGGAGACTGAGAAAAACAAAATCAGTAACCAGCTGCGGAATGAATTCGAACTAATTGCCACAAAAATATTCAAGACGCAATCGCTGGAATTTAAAGATATCAACCGCGAATCCCTTCATAGTCTTTTGAATCCGCTGCATGAAAAAATAAAAGGATTTGAAACGGTTGTGAAAGAAATCTGGGATAAAGAGCAACGGGAAAGCATTAGTTTAAAACATGAGGTAAAAACACTCACCGCACTCAATCAACAATTGAGTCAGGAAACAGGCAATCTGACCAAAGCATTAAAATCAGACAGCAAACAACAGGGCAACTGGGGCGAAATGATTCTGGAAAGCATACTGGAAAAATCAGGACTTCAAAAAGGGGTAAATTTTGAAACCCAATACAGCACCCTTGGCGAGGATGGCCAGCGTATACAACCCGATGTAATAATTCGGCTTCCCGATAAAAAGCATATCATCATCGATGCCAAAGTTTCACTGACTGCCTATGAACGATTCATAAACGCCGAAGATGAAAACAGCCGGAATGTATACATTCATGAACATATAAAATCGGTAAAAAAACACATCCATGAACTGCATAAAAAAAATTACCAGCAGGGTAAAGGACTGAACAGCCCCGACTTTATTCTCCTGTTTATTCCGGTGGAGTCATCGTTCAGTACCGCCGTGAAGGCCGATGAAAATCTTTTTAGTGCGGCCTGGGATAAAAACATTGTGATCGTCAGTCCTTCAACGCTGCTTGCTACACTGATGACTATAGCAAACATTTGGCGGCAGGAGAACCAGAATGAAAATGCAAAAAGCATAGCCATTGCCGGCGGACAACTTTACGATAAAGTAGCGGGAATAATTAACGATTACGAAAAGCTTTGCAAAAATTTACAAACAGTCGACAGCACCATGGAATCGATAAACCGCAAACTCAGGGGGCAGGGCGGGCTGGTTTCCAAAGTTGAAACCATGAAACAAATGGGGGCAAGAGCGACAAAAAGCATTGACAAAGGGGCTGAAACCAAAGAAAATTCTACTTTTGTAGAATAAACAGGTATTGTGAACGACTCAACACTCATTTTTGGTACGCGGCCCGTTATTGAGGCCATTGAAGCCGGCAGGCCAATTGAAAGAATTTTTATTAAAAAGGGACTGCAGGGCGAAACTTTCTTTGAGCTCAATCAGCTAATCCGGAGGTATAACCTGCCTTTCCAGATGGTTCCGGTGGAAAAATTAAACCGCCTGACCCGAAAAAACCACCAGGGTATTGTAGCCATTGTCTCGCCAATTATCTATCAAAAGACAGAGATGCTTCTCCCCGGATGGTATGAACAAGGCCTAAATCCACTGGTACTTATACTTGACAGGATTACCGATGTCCGGAATATGGGTGCGGTAGCCCGTACGGCCGAATGTACCGGCGTAAATGCCATACTATTCCCTTCAAAGGGAAGCGCCCGGATCAACGC
>RZYD01000058.1 GCA_009930445.1 Bacteroidia bacterium
TCGCGTCGGCTAAAAGAAAAAAAACCTGCCATAATAAAGAATTTATCAGCCATTAATGCAAAAAAGAGGAGAAGAGTAACCCATGGGGGGGGAAAAACTTCATTTTTTTATATATTTGGCGGTGATACATCAATAAAAAGGTGGAAGGCTTTAAATAATCAACACAAAAGCATGCAAAATTTAAACGATTTCCTTGGGCGCATCGACGGGTATTTGGGCGGTTCGCAGTGGTTTGTATTTCTTCTGCTGGGCACAGGAATATTTTTTACTATTTATTTGGGATTTCCCCAGTTCCGATTCCTGGGGCATGCGATACGGGTCATGCGGGGAAAATATGATGAGGAAGGAGACAAGGGGGATACGAGCCACTTTCAGGCGCTTACGACGGCATTATCGGGCACCGTAGGCACGGGGAATATTGCGGGGGTAGCGCTGGCCGTTCATCTTGGTGGACCGGCGGCCATTTTTTGGATGATACTAACCGCAGCCATCGGGATGTGTACAAAATTTGTGGAGGTCACCTTGTCGCATAAATACAGGGAATTTACTACCGACGGATCAGTGAGTGGTGGCCCGATGTATTATATGAAGAACAAATTAAAGATGCCCTGGCTTGCCGTGCTGTTTTCCATAGCGACCATAATCTGTACATTTGGAACCGGGAGCTTACCCCAGATCAACAGCATCTCAAATGCCTTATATTCCACATTTGGCATCCAGCATATTGTGACCGGAGCAGTTTTGGCGCTGCTGCTTGCCTTTGTAATCCTCGGGGGAATAAAACGGATAGCCAAAGTAACCTCCAGGCTTGTTCCGGCCATGGCATTTTTTTACTTATTCGGGGCACTGGCGGTAATCATCACCAATTATCAAAATATTATCCCTTCGATAACCGCAATTATCACCGATGTTTTTACCGGCACAGCCGCTACGGGTGGTTTTTTGGGAGCAGGATTTGCCTTTGCATTTAACCGGGGCGTTAACCGGGGGTTATACAGTAATGAGGCAGGGCAAGGCTCGGCGGCGATTGCCCATGCCGCAGCTAAGACCAAAGAACCGGTATCCGAAGGAATGGTTGCATTACTGGAACCGTTTATCGACACCATAATCATTTGTACACTCACCGGACTGGTAATCCTCAGCAGTGGTGTATGGCACGAAAAGTATGAAAACACTTTTCAGATGACGGATATGCAAATTCTCGCCATCGAAACGGACGACAAGAATCCGGAATCAAAAAAAACACTGATGTTGCACATCAGAAATAAAAAGCCAATTCCTGTTTTTAACGGTATGCTGAATGTTGAAAACGGCATAATAAAAAACGAGGTATCGGTATTGCATTCGAGAAGCCTGGCAGAGGAGGTTAAAATATACAAAAATAACCAGCGCTACACGGGTGAAATTCTAATCACCCATGGGATTCCCGATCGTTCGAACAGTGAATTCCGTTTTGACGGGAAATCGCTATTGCATAGCGCACCCTTAACGACCATGGCTTTTACAAGAAGCTTTCTGGGTGAATGGGGAAAATATATTGTAGCGATCGGGTTGCTTTTATTTGCCTTCTCAACGGCCATCAGCTGGTCGTATTATGGAGGTAGAGCTATTACATACCTCATTGGGGTAAAATATGTGATTTATTACCGAATCGTATATGTTATTCTCTTTTTTATCGCCTCCTTTATCGATACCACATTAATCTGGACCTTTTCGGGTATAGCCATCGTATTCATGGCACTCCCGAACCTGTTCGGGATTCTGATGCTCCACAAAGATATAAAGCGCACACTCCATACCTATTGGGAACATTTCAAGCAGTCGCATCCCAATGAAAGGCAACCCCGTCGGATCCGGGATTAATTAACCGATCAGGCCGATACTATAAAGGAATACCATGGCAATGGCCACTGGAGCGACAAACCGGACGATAATCAAAAAGAGATTAAAAAACGGAAGACGCAGGGTTCCTTCGTTCGAGAGTTCCGCCTTTGTTCCCTTGGGTTTTAGATACCAACCGATAAAGAGTACAATCAGAAAACCACCGAAAGGTAAAAGGATTTTCGAGCTGGTAAAATCCATCACATCGAAGAGATTCATTGACCCGATGCGTAAACCAGGAAGAGCACCCTGTGAGAGGGTACAAAAAATGCCAATAAAGGCAATCGAGAGCGTTGCAATCCAGGTGGCGCTTTTACGATTCATATTGGTTTCCTCCACAAAATAGGCCACCACAACTTCAAGCACGGAGATGGAGGAGGTGAGTGCAGCGACCGACAACAAGACAAAGAAAAGAATAGAGAAAAGATATCCGCCGGGCATTTGAAGAAAAATATTTGGCAGGGTAAGAAAGACCAGTTCCGGACCTTCGGCCGGGTTTATTCCAAACGCAAAAACGGCCGGAAAGATGGCCACTCCGGCCAGAATAGCGATAAAGGTGTCGGAAAACGAGACAATCACAGCAGAGGAGGTTAGATTATCCTTCTTCCCGATATACGATCCATAGGTAATCAGAGCGCCCATTCCGATGGAAAGGGAGAAGAAGGCCTGTCCTAAAGCCTCCAGAATAACGCGGCCTGTAACTTTAGAAAAGTCAGGCTTAAACAAAAATTCCAACCCTTTTCCGGCACCTGGCAGTGTGACACTGCGGACACAAAGGGCTATAATAAGAACAAGGAGAAGCGGCATCAGAATTTTCGAATATTTTTCAATACCTTTTTTAATCCCGGCGAGAACGATACCCGCGGTGAGAGCCAGAAAAAGCAATTGCCATAATACCGGCCGCCAGGAACTCCCTACAAAAGACTCAAACATCGTTTTAAGCTCTTCGGGATTTTTTCCGGAGAAGCTATTGGAAAAAGATTTAAAAATATATTCGAGTGTCCAACCGGCCACGGTGGAATAAAAAGAGAGAATAACAAATGCCGTCACGACCCCCATAAGGCCGACGAGAAACCAGGGTGTACCCGGAGCAAGTTTTTTAAACGCCCCATAGGCATTCCTTTGCGCCCGCCGGCCAATCACAAATTCCGACAGCATCAGTGGCATTCCGATTAACAGGATACACAACAAATTAATAAGCAGAAAGGCACCGCCGCCGTTTTCCCCTACCACATAAGGGAATCGCCAGATATTGCCCAGCCCAATGGCGCTTCCGGCAGCTGCAGCGATTACGCCAAACTTGCTTCCAAAGCTACCCCGGTCGGAAAGATTAAATTTTGCCATAGTCAGGTTTTCTTATTTTCGATTCAGCATCACAAAATTAAAAAATCAACTGAACTTCCCTAATCCTATAGCCATATTGCGTCGGAATTTTTTCGGAAAGAAAGGACTGAAAAGAAAACGAGACACCGAACAGAACAAAAGCCATCTGTTACACGCGCTGTTGTGTTAACAGAGCATAGCCGATCATACAATCCAGACATCTTTTTTCGTCGCAATAAGATGATTTCAGCTGCAAAACGGCCTGACTATGACCTGCAGAAGTGACCGCAGGTGCTATCGCATTCCACTTTCGGATGATTTTATTTTTTTCCGGGTGCATACGATAAAGCAGATCGGGAATTTTAGAAAGCTTCGCCGGATTGGCATGTTGCAAATAGGCGAAGGCCACTGGGATTACAGAATTAATAATTATGGATTGTACAGTATCCGGGCCTGTTTTTTTTAAAACCGGCGTGGAAGCGACATCAAATTTCAGGTGAGAGGTCCAGTACTCCGAAGCCTGAAGATTAAAGGCATCAAATAACAGGGTTTCATCCGGCGCATGCAAAAAAGCAGAAAGCCGGTGGCAATTTCGGTTAAAGAAAGCCGCCATCTGGGCAATCCGCACAGTCGGAAAACCGGAAGGGCGAATGCGCATAAACTTCCAACATGAATAGGGCAACGTATGCAAGTCGTATTTATGTTTTAAATACTGATATTCATAATACAGTGCCTGCGGGTAGGGGTCACGAAACTGCGACGAAAGCATACCAGCCTGACCGAAGAGCAAGGCTTCGAGCGTTTGGAGGTGATCGGCATTTTTCAGAATAAGGGAAACCGGGGTAGCCTGCGCCAGAAGTTCGAATGCGGTTGCATTAACCGTGGAGCCAAAAGCTCTGGCCAGCATAATAAACAAGGTTTGCATCCAGGCACCGTTCCAGCGGGAAAGCACATCAGAGACATAATGCATTTTTTCTTCCAGTCGCTCAAGCAGGCACCGTTCCAGCATTTTTTCGATTTTTATGGTTGGAACGGAGGCCAGCAGATGTTCACAAGGAATCCAGCGCAATGCTTCCATCATTCTGCGGTAGGTTTCAGCCGGAGCCCTGGCAACATAATTCCGCAACTCAACTTGCGGAACCGTGTATCCTACGCTGGTTTCAACAGGCTGATCACCGGTATATACCACATGCAACACGGTATTATTAAAGGCTGGATCAAACTGATGCCGGTGAATATACCAATCAGAAGCCACATTATGGATTTCCACATTTCCTACCCATATCATATCGTCCAAACGAATCCGGGCGTTAAAGAAATCCGGGCCGGAATCGTGGTTTTCGGTTCCGGGAGACAACACCTCAATTTTTTGTCCATCGACGGTAAAAAGCGGTGGATCATAAAGCCGGTATTTCCAGATAAAAGCCAAAAAATTTTCATTCATAGGGCAAACTCTTTTCTCTTCATCCTGAAAAAGGGAAAAAATAACCCATTGGCCTGGCGGCAAAAATTAATATTTGGAATAGACAGGCAGATCGTTTATCTTTGTACACCTAAGACAGTACATTGCGTTTATGGATGAACAAAAAGCACTACTTAAACGTATTGTTAGTAAAATCAGGGTATTAAGAGAACGCCATGAAGAACAGACGGCTGCCTTGGAAGTATATCAATTAAAAATTATCCGGATGGAACTTCGGATTAAAGAACTAGAATCGGAATTAGAAAAAGTAACTACAAATAAATCAATTTATTACAAAACACCAGGTTCAGGAAAGAGCCTGCCGGAAAACAAAAAAGCCGGCATTGAAAAATTGGTGCGGGAAATTGATCATTGTTTGAATCTGTTAAACGATAATAACTAACATAAAGAGAATTAACCATTGGAAGACGAACTGAACATACAGGTATCTATTGCTGACCGTCTCTATCCGATCAAGGTGAATACAACCGACAGGCCGTTGGTTGAAAGTGCTGCGCGAAGGATTAATGCAATGATTACCGAATATTCAGAACGGTATGCTTTCAAAGATAAACAGGATTTGCTGGCCATGGCTGCCCTGCAGTACAGCACACATCTTGAAAAACTTGAAATAAGCAGGAAAGAGGACGAAAAGCACTATCTGGAAGATCTTCTTTATCTGGATAAACTATTATCGGCATAGGTATAGAGAAAAACAACGAACGTTCTTTGCATAAAATATAACCCGCATTAATTCAACAGTTTTGAAACTCAACATTATGTTCATTAGGGCATAACTCTGTTGGTTCGTAGGACAGGCCTCATTCCCCCGGGAAATTGCATCTGCAATCAGTGGAAGTTCGAAAAACCCGGTGTCCCTATACGTGTCAAATAGGGGTTTCATATACTCCGGAATTAATTGCGGGTTTTTTCATTTTTCCTGAGCCGATAAAACAAACTTATATGGAAATACTATTTTATATCATTGCGGGAATTGCCGGCCTGGGAGTCGGAATTCTCGTGTCAACTACTTTTCTGCGTAAAGCATTGGAGAAAAAAAGCTTAACGATCCTGGAAGATGCCAAAGAAAAAGGTGAAATCATCAAAAAAGAAAAAATTCTTCAGGCGAAAGAAAAATTTCTCCAGCTTAAAACCGACCACGAACAAGTAATCAACGAAAAAAATCTCATTCTTAGTAAAGCAGAAAACAAACTAAAACAAAGAGAACAGCTGTATACGCAGCGCATGGATGAATTCCAAAAAAAACAAAAAGAGCTGACGACCATAAAAACCAACCTTGGACAACAACTTGAGCTGGTATCAAAAAAGCAGGAAGAACTACAAAAGATTCATAGCCAGGAAATTGAACGGCTTGAAGCACTTTCAGGATTATCTGCCGATGAAGCGAAGGAGCAGCTCATCGAGAACCTGAAGAATGAAGCAAAAACTGAGGCCATGGTGCATATCAAGGACATTGTCGACGAGGCCAAACTTACGGCCAACATGGAGGCAAAAAAAGTCGTAATTGAGACCATACAACGCACCGCAGCCGAACATGCCATCGAAAACAGTGTTTCCGTATTTCATCTGGAAAACGACGAAATTAAAGGCCGGATTATCGGGCGCGAAGGAAGAAATATCCGCGCACTGGAATCGCTCACAGGTGTTGAAATTATTATCGACGACTCCCCGGATACGATCATCCTGTCGGGATTTGATCCGGTTCGACGCGAAATTGCGCGGCTTTCTCTCCATAAACTGGTAACCGACGGCAGGATTCACCCGGCAAGGATCGAAGAGGTCGTTTCGAAAGTTACCAAACAGATTGAACAAGAAGTCATCGAAACCGGTAAAAAAACCTGTATCGACTTAGGTATTCATGGCCTACACCATGAATTGGTAATGCTGGTAGGAAAAATGAGATACCGTTCATCATACGGACAAAACCTGCTGCAACACAGCCGTGAGGTAGCCAACCTCTGCGCCACCATGGCTGCAGAGCTGGGATTGAACCCCAAAAAGGCCAAACGGGCCGGATTACTGCATGATATAGGCAAGGTTTCGGATCTGGATCCGGAGCTTCCACATGCATTGCTGGGTCAAAAACTGGCGGAAAAATTCAAAGAGAAGCCGGAAATTGCCAATGCAATTGGAGCACACCACGACGAAATCGAGATGGAAACCCTTATTGCACCCATTGTTCAGGTGTGTGATGCCATCTCCGGGGCACGCCCCGGAGCTCGCCGTGAAGTGGTAGAAGCATATATCCAGCGTCTGAACCACCTGGAAGAAATGGCACTCTCCTACCCCGGTGTAGTAAAAACCTACGCCATACAGGCAGGCCGGGAACTCCGCGTCATTGTTGGTGCCGATAAAATTTCCGACAATGAAGCACAACAGCTATCCTTTGAATTAAGTAAAAAAATTCAGGATGAAATGACCTATCCCGGACAGATTAAAGTAACCGTGATCAGGGAGACAAGGGCAGTCAATTACGCTAAATAAGCATAAACGAAATCCGGGGTAAAACCTACTGGCCACCTTCCTTAGGGCAGGGTGGCCATTTTTTTATAAAAGCCCTACCCGGTAACTATCAATCCGCTGCCCGTGGGTCGGGCTTCAGCGGAAGCAATGCCATCTTTTCCACCTCCAGACCAGGAGATCCAAACTCAGTCACAACCGTTCCAAGGAGCAGATATACTCCTTTCCCCCGGAAGGGATAGTACTTTAAACGATCAGGAAAATGAATCGTATCGAAAAACCGGCCATGATAATCAAGGAAGCATCCAAAGTTCATCAATTCACCTTTCACTGTCTTCACATACTTCAAGGTAACCAGTTGACCGGCCATACGCACCTTCTTTCCCACAAAATCGGGGAGATTATGGCTCATTACAGCCCCACGATATCCGGTCTGCAACATATCGAACCACGAGAGGCTAACGGGAAAACCGAGGAGTTCCGTTTCATCGTATGCATCTTCCAGGGCATCCTGTTCGAGTACAGGGAGGGTATACGCTTTCACGGGCATGTTAAACAGAGAGCGGAGGTGCGAAAGCGGACGGGCACGTCCGAAGTAAAGGTGTACATTCCAAAGCAGTGCGGCTTTCTGCATCCCGGTAAAGCGTAAGGCCCCGACACGAACCAGCAGCACCACCTGTTCCACCCCGGCCGCCACACGGCCAAGGAAATCCTGCAAACCGGCATAAGGGCCATATAATTCACGGTTAGCCACAATTCCCTTTCCCACGCGTTCCTCCAGGCCCTGAATATGAATAAACCCCATATAAATGGTCTCCTCCAGCAATCTGGTTTTATAATAACTCCTGTTGACACACGGTACCGCTATGTGGGCACCCAAGCGCCTGGCCTCATTAAAATAAACCCAGGAATGATAGTATCCACCAAAGTTATTGATTACAGCAGTCATAAATTCTTTAGGGTAATAACTTTTCAGATAAAGGCTTTGAAAACTTTCCACGGCATAGGAGGCGGAATGGGCTTTTGAGAAAGAATATCCGGCAAAGGATTCGATCTGCCGCCAAACTTCCTGCGTTACGGTATCAGGGTAACCTCGGGCATTGCAGTGAAGAAAAAACTTATCCACAATTCTCTGAAATTCAGCACGGGAGCGAAATTTTCCACTCATAGCGCGACGCAGCACATCGGCATCAGCCAGATCGAGCCCGGCAAAATGATGACACACTTTCAATACATCCTCCTGATACACCATCACGCCATAGGTTTCTTTCAGTTGTTCCTCCATTATCGGGTGCAGGTATTGAAAACCACCGGGGTTATGAAATCGGGAAATATATTCCCGCATCATGCCACTCCGGGCAACGCCAGGGCGAATAATCGAACTTGCAGCCACCAGCGTAAGATAGTCGTCACACTTCAGTTTTGTCAGCAGCTGACGCATGGCAGGGCTTTCGATATAAAAACAACCGATGGTTTGTGCTTCCTTTAATTTTTGTTTCACCAACGGGTCAACCTTAAATTCATCAACCCGGTGAACATCGACGGAGAGACCATGGGTTTCACGGATAATGGCTACACATTCCTGAATATGGCCGATACCGCGCTGACTGAGGATGTCTAATTTTTCAAATCCGATGGTTTCTGCAACATACATATCCCACTGGGTAGTAGGAAATCCTTTAGGAGGCATATCCAAAGCGGTGTAACAGGTAATGGGTACCTCAGAGATAAGGATTCCTCCGGCATGGATAGAGCGCAGATTGGGAAAATTCTTCATTCGGGCACCTACCCGTTCGATATGGGCCGCAACGGAATCTTTAGCCAACAGTGACTCCGGTTGGTGTACCAGGCGGTCGATATCGCTCTTGGGCAGGCCATAGACCTTACCGAGCTCCCGGATAATAGAACGGCCCTTAAAAGTTGACATTGCACCGAGTAATGCGGTATGGGCATGCCCGTAGCGCTTAAAAATATAATCGATCACCTCATCCCGTTCTTTCCAGGAATAATCGATATCAAAATCAGGGGGACTGGTTCGTTTAGGGTTAATAAAGCGTTCAAAATAAAGGTTCAGACCAATGGGATCGACATCGGTAATGCGGAGACAATAGGCCACAACACTATTGGCGCCACTGCCACGGCCCACATGGTAAAACCCGCGTGAAAGGCTGTAGCGGATGATATCCCAGGTAATAAGAAAATAAGAAGAGAACCTGAGTTTATCAATAATTTCCAATTCATGCTGTACCCGACGCAGCGCCGTACTATCATGAGCACCGTAACGGTAACGCATCCCGTCGAGGGCCAGTTTCTCGAGTAAAACTTTATCGTCATAGGCGTTGCCGGTAAAAGTTTTCTTATTTTTTGGGGAAGCCAGATCCGGGTCGAAGGTACAACGTTCAATCAGCCGTTCGGTATTACGGATAACAGAAGGAAAAGCGGAACAGGTATTCAGGAGGTCGTCGGAAGACAGAAACACCTGGGAAGGATCGGCAAGATCGAAAGGCCTGACTTTAGAAATCAAGGTATTCAAATCGATGGCACGGAGGATTTTATGTAGTTCAAATCCTTCTTTGCCGTCGAAGGTAACGGTATGCCAGAGAATAAGCCGGGAGGAACGGGAACGAAAAGGAGAAGAGAACAGCGACTGCACCTCATGGGGTTGCAGTGCGATGTATTCATTTTCCTGAAGGTTTTCGGGGGATATGCCGCGCAGAGGATAAAGGGTAAAAACATGCGACAAGGTGCCCGGGCGTGGCGGGTACGGGGTATGGCTGAGATGACAGGCGGAAGCAAAGGCATTAATTTCGTGCATTCCCGCATTGGAAGCAGCCAGCAGAGTATACAGCCAACGGCCGTCGGCACGGAATTCCATACCGGCCAGTGCCTTAATTCCCGATTTACGGCAACAGGCGACAAAATCAGGAACTGCCGATGTATTATGGATATCGGTAAGGGCAATGGCTTTATAGCCCAGGAGAACAGCAGTATCAACGATACGCTGAGGCGACAAAGTGCCATAGCGCAGGCTGTAATAAGAGTGAGCGGCCATCAGCATACAGCATCCTTTCCGGGATAAAGGGATATGGCACGACACACAGCCTGATCGCCAAAACGCGCACGAATACAGTCTATAGCCTGATAAAGCGAAGCCATTTCCGGGGTATCGCCAAAGAGGGTAAGCTGGGTATTTCCTCCCACCAGATCGCTAAACTTCACGCCAATAAGGCGAATCAGCATACGGCGCTGGTACACCTGATCAAAAAGCTTTCGGGCAACCTCCATCAGCACATGATCGAAGGCCGTATAGGGTATTTTTTGCTGATGCGAAAAAGTATTAAAATCAGAATACCGGATTTTCACGGTAATACAGCCGGTAAGTTTATTTTTTTTCCGAAGTTGAAAGGCCAGTTTTTCGGTCATAACCATCAAAATTTCCTTCATTTTCTGCACATCGATGGAATCCTGCTCAAAGGTAGTTTCATGGCTCATG
>RZYD01000449.1 GCA_009930445.1 Bacteroidia bacterium
TGACCGTTGCCGGCCTTAAACCCGGTGTTTACACTTGTACGCTATCAGTGGAAGGACGCACAGTTTCCCGCAAATTGATTGTAACTCCTTAATACTGACTTTATATACTACCGTTGATGCTTGAATGAAGAGGGGCCGCTCTTGTCCCCTTTTCATTTTTCAGTTTTTCCAACACCAGTTAACAAAAGAAATTATGAAGCAGCGTTTTTTTAAGTTTTTATTCCTTCTCTTGATTATTTTTTCCGGATGTTCTCTGGCCGCTCAACCTGCCGGCAGTATCCGTGGGAAGGTTTCCGATAAAACTTCCGGCGAAACCCTTATTGGGGTCACCGTAATTGTGGAGGGCTCCGACCCGTTAATGGGTACTACCACCGATCTTGATGGAAATTTCTCCCTTGAAAAGCTCTCCCCCGGAACCTATACTTTGCGTTTTTCCTATATTTCGTATTCTACGGCGCTAATCCGTGAAATTCATCTTGAGGCCAAAGAAGTGGAATACATCACTATGCTGATGGAGCCTGCCTCTTATGAGCTGACAGAAGTGGTGGAGATTGTGGCCGCGCGTATCAACAACAGCGAACAGGCTATTTTGATGAACCGAAAGAAAGCAGCGTCGATTCAGGATGGGATTTCTGCCCAGGAAATGAAATCCTTTGCCTCCTCCAGTGCTGCCGAATCGATGGTTAAGGTTACCGGCGTTTCGGTGGTCGATGGAAAAGATGTCTATGTTCGTGGGTTGGGCGACCGTTATTCTACCGTTCATCTCGACGGCCAACTGCTTCCCGGGACTGACCCGGATAAAAACAGTGCACAAATTGATCTTATCCCTTCCGGGTTTTTGGAAAACATCATTACTTCCAAAACTTTTGTGCCCGATCAGCCCGGGAGCTTTACCGGCGGAAATGTGGATATCCTCACCAAATCGTTTCCCGAACGTTTCACGTTGCAATTTTCCATGGGCACCTCCTACAACGATAAATCCTCCCTGCGGAACGATTTTCTTACTACCGGCGGCGGGTCGACCGACTGGCTGGGCTATGATGACGGTTCGCGCAGGCTGCCTGATTTTATTGCCGACACGGCCATCACTTCGTTATTAAACCCTTCCTTTTATCTTCATGCCCGAAGCGACGATTCGCTGGCGAATATTCTCAATACCGCATCAAAAGCGCTGGCCAGCACGATGACCCCATCGGCTAAAAGAAGCCCCTTAAATCAGAGCCTTTCCTTTTTTACCGGAAATCAGCTGCGGCTGGGCAAGGGAAATTCAGTACTCGGTTTTTTGCTGGGTGGAAATTATGCAAGGGATTTTTCCCTTTACACCGACGGGATTTCAGGGAGCTGGGAACTGGCCGATTCCAATGCCGAAAAGTTGAATGCTTACTACAATCTTACCGATCAAAAAGGGGTGGAAAATCCGCGCATAAATGCCCTGGGGAAAGTGGCACTGAAATATTCTGCTACGGGCCGGATTGAAGCGCTTGCCATGTATAACCATGATGCCGATATCGTGTCAAGGTATCTCTATGGTACACATCCTGAATATGTTACAAATAATGTGTTTCAGACCCGCCTCCTGCATTTTAAAGCGCGGGAGATGGCTATGCTGCGCCTCTCCGGTCGCAATGTGTTTGAAAATGCCGGCGATATGGAACTCAGCTATTCCGCGGGTTTTGTCCGTTCTAATCAAAGTGAACCCGACCGGATGCTTTTTGCCAATGAATGGGATACTACCAATGGCATCTATCACATCACCAATGCGAATTATAATCTTCCGTTTCATTCGTACCGTGACCTGACCGACCGGCAAGGGCTGGCCTCAGCCGATGTGGTCCTTCCTGTTTTACAGCGAAACGACAAAACTAACCAGTTGAAATTTGGCGGGAGCTATTCAGAGAAACAACGCAAATATTCCGAGAGTGCCTATGAAATCGTACGTCGTGACGGACCCAAGTACGATGGGGATCCGGAAACCTATTTTGGTTACGACAACATGGGGATTATTGCCTATGATTCGTTGCGCGAAAGGTATGTGTTTGGCAATGTGGTTGTAGATAAGGATATTAGCAGTAATGGGTATGAAGGATACGAGCGTATTGCCGCGCTCTATGCCATGGTGCGTTATAGCTTTTTTCAGCGCCTGCGGTTTGTGGGCGGAGTGCGGTATGAACGTACTGATTTTCAGGTAGGAGAGGGCGACTCTACCGGCATTCACA
>RZYD01000450.1 GCA_009930445.1 Bacteroidia bacterium
TCCTGATATAAAAAAAAGTAGTATATTTGCCACGCTAATGCCCGGGTGGCGGAATAGGTAGACGCGTCGGTCTCAAAAACCGATGGGGTAATTCCCGTGCCGGTTCGATCCCGGCTCCGGGTACCTGGCAGAAGTGAGAGTGTAAGATTTTGCATCTTGCACTTTTTTTATGCACTATTGACCCCACTTTTCCTCTGCTTTTATGCGGGCAAACTATTTGATGCCAAAATTGTTATTTATTAAACGATAACGCAACAGGCACAAATGAAACTTCGCTTTGAATACCGGCTAACCTTGCTGTATCTGTTTTTGGGTGGATTATGGATTCTTTTTTCCGATCGATTGTTGCTGTTCTTTACCGGGGAAACTCATTCCCTCAGCCACTGGCAGACTTACAAAGGATGGTTTTTTGTGGGTATTACCGGCTTGTTTTTGTATTCTTTTGTCAGAAGGCAAATGCAGATAATCGGAAAAGCGGAAAAAGCACTTCAGGAAAACAACCAAAGGATTCAAAATCAGAATATTACACTGATTCAACAGAATAAGGAAATAGAACAAATTAATGGGGAATTGGAGGTTAGCAGAAACCGTGCATTGGAAGCCGACCGCCTAAAAACAGCATTTCTCGAGAATATGTCGCACGAAATTCGTACACCCCTTAATAGTATTGTCGGGTTTAGCGAGCTTATCACCGATCCGGTGATTGCCTTGGATGAAAAACAAGTGTTTGCACAAATCATAAAGAGTAACAGTAATCAATTGCTCAAGATTGTTCATGATATCCTCGATATCTCTTCCTTGCGAACGGCCCAGATTGCATTACATTACAAATCGTTCTACCTGCCTGATTTCCTGGCATTGGTTTATTCAGAATGGGAACCTGAAGCCCGGGCCAAGGGTCTTCTTTTTGAAAAACCAGTCGTCAATGCGGATTCTGCAACGCTGGTGAAAACCGATGAAAAGGCGTTGCATAAAATTCTTAATAATCTGGTTCATAATGCGATAAAATTCACTCCCCGGGGAAAAGTATCGATTACCGCCTATATATCCGGGCAAATGCTTAATGTGAAGGTTTTCGACACTGGTATTGGCATCGATATCGATCATCAGGTGGATATTTTTGAACCGTTTTTTCAGCTTACCGATACCCAAACAAAGTTTATCGAAGGCACTGGCCTGGGACTGGCCATTGTGAAGGAATATACGGCTCTTTTGGGAGGAACGATTCATTGTACCTCTTCGCCCGGATCGGGGTCAGTTTTTATCTTACAACTTCCTATACAGCCCGTACAGGCTCGGGTTGTTGAACCGACTCCGGATAACCCGGCATCCCAACAGGAGTGGAACGGAAAGAAGATTCTGATTGTCGAGGATGAGCAGAATAATTACCGGTACCTCTATGAAATATTAAAACCCTACCATCTGCAGATTTGTCATGCGGAAAATGGAACGGAAGCAGTTGATTTCATTAAGAATAACCCGGATACCGATTTGGTGCTTATGGATATCAAGATCCCGGTGTTAAATGGTTATGAGGCCACACGGCAAATCAAAGAGCTGCGTCCGGAAATGCCGGTGATTGCGCAAACGGCTTATGCGCTGGCTGGCGATGAGGAAAAAGCCCGGGACGCAGGGTGTACAGCCTATCTCTCCAAACCGATTCGTCGCCTTGATATCCTCGATATATTGAAAGCATATCTCCACTAGAATTCTATAACCCATTTCAGTTTGTCTTTGTATCTTTGCCGTATGGCAGAATATAACCCTATGACCTGGGAAAATTGTTTTTCCAGCTGTCGAACCGGAACTTCCGTGGACTCAAAGGAGCAACGCACAGATTTTCAACGTGATTATGACCGGCTGATTTTTTCCAGTGCTTTCCGGCGGCTACAGAATAAAACACAGGTATTCCCATTACCCGGTTCCACTTTTGTTCATAACCGGCTGACACATTCGTTGGAAGTAGCCAGTGTAGGCCGGTCGCTGGGAAAAATGGCCGGACAGGTTATCGCTGCACGGGTTCAGTTAAGTGAAGCTGGTTTGGAGTTTTATCTTCACGATCTTCCCAGTGTAATTGCTGCCGCCTGTTTGGCCCATGATATCGGCAATCCGGCTTTTGGCCATTCCGGAGAAGATGCTATCTCCAGTTATTTCCGTCAGCATGCCTGTCAGGAGATTGCCGGAAGCCCAATGAGCAGCCGTTTTTCTGTTGC
>RZYD01000451.1 GCA_009930445.1 Bacteroidia bacterium
CTTTTTAATTGAACTTTCTAAAACCAGCAATTTATTGGCGCGAAGCACTTCGTAAGTATTGAGGTTTTTAGCGTTGATTACATCCACATTCGGGATATTACGTGAAGCCAGATAAAGATTATCGTTGGATTCAGGCAACACGAAAAGAGCCTTTTCGTGGGTGAGGTTCATTTTTTGAAGTACATCCACAAAATTTTTGGTTTTATGGCTCTCAAAAGAAAAATCCTCTACCACAATAAGCTTTTCGTCACGCACTTTATAAGCGAGAGCAGAGCAACGGGCCAGGCGTTTCAGCTTTTTATTCAGCTTGAAATGGTAATCCCTTGGCCGGGGACCGAAGACCCTTCCACCACCGCGGTATAGCGGGTTTTTAATATCCCCTGAACGAGCTGTTCCGGTACCTTTCTGGCGTTTAATTTTCCGGGTACTTCCGGCTACTTCTCCGCGTTCCTTTGCTTTATGCGTTCCCTGACGCTGGTTTGCCAGGTATTGTTTAGTATCCAGATAGATTGCATGATCGTTGGGTTCAATACCAAAGACCGCATCATTCAGTTCCACTGATCTGGATGTTTTTTCTCCGTTGATATTATATACTGTTAACTCCATCTTTCCACTATTACATATGAACCATTAGCACCGGGCACTGCACCTTTAACTACAATCAGATTTTTTTCAGGGATAATTTTCATTATCTGAAGGTTAATCATCTTAACCCGGTCGTTTCCCATACGGCCAGCCATGCGCATGCCTTTAAATACCCGGGAAGGGTAAGAAGATGCTCCGACAGACCCGGGAGCACGAAGGCGGTTATGCTGACCGTGCGTGGCATCATTCACCCCGCGGAAGCCATGACGTCGCACTACGCCCTGAAATCCTTTTCCTTTACTTGTGCCAATTACATCAATATATTCCCCTTCAATAAAAATATCCACCGTTACCTGATCGCCCATCGTTTTCCGATGCTCTTTCTCGAAACGGGTAAATTCCTTCACCACGCGTTTTGGAGTGGTCCCGGCTTTATCGAAGTGGCCTTTTAATGCTTTTGTAGTGTGCTTTTCCTTTTTATCCTCGAAGGCTAACTGAATGGCTTCATAACCATCCGTCTCCCGGGTTCTGACCTGTGTAACAACACAGGGACCAGCTTGTATAACCGTGCATGGAATATTTTTTCCAGAGGCCTCATAAATACTGGTCATCCCTATTTTCTTTCCAATAATTCCTGACATTTTTTCTCAGTTTAACTGGTTAATTACTGCCTTTACCTTAGCGTTAGACTTTTATCTCCACTTCAACACCACTGGGTAATTCCAGCTTCATCAGCGCATCGATCGTCTTTGAAGTCGTACTATAAATATCCAGAAGCCTTTTATAAGAGGAGAGCTCAAATTGTTCTCTCGATTTTTTGTTAACAAAAGTTGATCTGTTAACCGTAAAAATCTGCTTATTGGTAGGCAACGGTATTGGGCCACTGACAACCGCACCGGTTGACTTTACAGTCTTCACAATCTTATCAGCGGATTTATCCACCAAATTATGATCGTACGACTTAAGTTTAATTCTAATCCTCTGGCTCACTCTTTTACGTTTTAAATTGTCAAAATAACTTAAAATTCAATAAGATATCCTTTTGTTTTTAATATCACCTCTTCGGTAATTTCACGTGGGGTTTCAGCGTAATGCGAAAACTCCAGTGAATAGGTTGCCCGCCCTGAAGTAATGGATCGCAGGGTAGTTACATAACCAAACATCTCACCCAGCGGAACCTTAGCAATAATGCCTTGTCCTCCGGGTTTGGATGCAATTCCCTCGACTTGTCCACGACGCTTATTCAGGTCGGCTGAGACATCGCCCAGGTATTCATTAGCGGTTATTACTTCCAAACGCATTACCGGTTCTAGCAATACAGGCTTAGCCGATTTAACGGCATTCCGGAATGCCATTGCAGCGGCCATTTCAAAGGCCAGTGCATCAGAATCCACAGTGTGGATCGAACCGTCAATCAGGCGAACTTTCAGGTTGTAAAGCGAATAGCCCAACAAAGGTCCGTTTGTCATTGCATTAATAAATCCCTTTTCAATGGCCGGAATGTATTGTTTGGGTATTGCACCGTTTTTTATTTCATTAATAAAGATTAAACCGCGGCTATCGGCGTCGGCTGGGCCGATTTCGACTTTAATATCGGCAAATTTACCTTTACCGCCGGTT
>RZYD01000452.1 GCA_009930445.1 Bacteroidia bacterium
AAATTCTGGGATCTCACGCTTGAAGTGTTGAAGAATATTCCGGAAGCCTGAATAAAGATGATTCAACCGGTAAGCTGCTGCAGTTACACACTGTAGCAGCTTTTTTTGTATGTCGGGCCTGATTATAAACTAGCTGGGTGAAAGTCCCGGTTTGTGCCGAGTTGATAGTAAACATTAGTGATTGGTAAGGGTGTCAGGGGCGACCCTGAATCTGAAGGAAGCCATTAACAAACTTGAAGTATTGACGAACAGGAATCTGATATAAGGCTTATTTGGAAGGGTAATCGAGCAATGGATTGGGAAAACCCCTAATTCAACCGTAATTCCAAAGAGTAAATCAGGCGATACGCAAGGAAAGTTTATAATCTTATCCCGTGAGATCTCACTTTCAGTTGTCAAAGCGACAAGCTGTTTGAAGACAAACTGTGATTGAAATTGAGAAGTCAGCAGAAGACATAGTAGTTTGCAATAATGCAAACGAAGGTCTGAATCACTTAATGTAAGGAGCAGTAGGTTGAACGTTTATTTTCTGAAGAACCAGCAACGCATAGGATATCAGCTAGATATGTTCATAGAACAGGAGCAGAATAATATGCACCAATGTGAAAAGCGTGAATACATAAACGAAGCGAAACCACTATTGAGGGGTCAAGTAAAAAGAGCAAATTATCAAGTACGAGCCTTAGCCGGAGAATTAATCGGCATCGTATGTTCGCACGGCAACTTGAGCTGTGCATTTAAGCAGGTGAAACGGAACAAAGGCGTAGCCGGGATAGATAACGTTCCCGTAGATAAATTCGCTGATTGGTTTTTCAAGGACGGGGATAGTCTTATCAGACAAATTCAACAGGGGGATTATTATCCTAATGCGGTACGAAGCTAACCTTACCGAAACCGAACGGCGGAAAGCGTGAATTGGGTAATCCAACGGTTCAGGACAGGGTTATTCAACAAGCAATATTGCAAGTTTTAGGTCCGATCTACGAACCAGAATTTTCTAATCACAGTTATGGTTTTCGACCTAAACGTAGCGCAACACAAGCCCTGAAACTTGCGAGCAGCTATGTATCCGAAGGTCGCAATATCGTAGTAGACAAGGATATGAAGAATTTCTTCGATGAAGTGAATCATGACCGATTGATGTGGCAATTGTAGAAGAAAATAGGGGATAAGACACTCCTGACCTTAATACGCCGCTATTTACAGAGCGGAATAATGCAAGGAGGAGTTACGTCGGTACGCACCAAAGGTACTCCACAGGGTAGTCCATTATCCCCGTTACTATCCAATATAGTTCTCGACGAATTGGATAAGGAGCTGGAAAACCGCGGTCATAGTTTTGTGAGGTATGCTGATGATTTCAGCGTTTTTGTTCGCAGCCAGCGAGCCAGCGAGAGAGTGAAGGAATCTATCAGCGCATACCTCACTGCCAAGCTTAAATTAAAAGTCAACCAGGAAAAGAGTATTTGCTACGAGAGCTGCGATACAAAATTTCTTGGATATACCATTCTAAACGACGGTACGTTAACAGTTGCGGAAACGAGTGTAAAACGGTTGAAAATGAAAATTAGAAAAGTCACCCAAAGGAACCGTGGTAAAAATCTGGAATCCATTGTTTCAGAACTAACACCAGTACTCAGAGGTTGGCTAAACTATTTCAGATACGCCAGTTGTAAGAGGTTGCTACGCAATTTAGATGCTTGGATACGCAGGAAGCTACGCTGTTACCGTCTAAAACAATGCAAGAGAACGATCGCCATAAAGCGCTTTTTAAAAAAGCAGGGTATTCCCGGTTGGCAGAGTTGGATTCTAGCATTATCAGGAAAGGGTTGGTGGCGCAAGTCGGGTTGCCCACAAGCACATCAAGCTATGAATTTTGATTGATTTGAACGACTTGGGATATACCATATGTCGAAAAATTATGAAAAGTTCAGAATTAATTTGAAACCGCCGTATACGAGAGTAGGTACGGTGGTGTGAGAGGGCGGGGGAGTAATCCCCCTACCTACTCGATTAGCCTTACACTGCAGCGTGAAGGTTGGCAGATTAAGGGGGGGGCAGAAAAGCGAAAAAATCCGGCAAACGAACGGGAACCAAATGTCAATCCCACATCACAGACGATGCTTGAAAGAAGAAAAATTATGAGCATAAGGGGTAGCCTGTTTGTTTTTTTACCGCTTCTTACCCTTTAAAAGGGTTTAAAT